>JBIIIX010000296.1:0-3690 GCA_044234415.1 Cyanobium sp. | reverse complement strand
AGCTGCGCTCCCACGTGCAACCACGGCTGGCCTGGGAGGTGGCGCTGCTGGAGCTGGCCGGGCTGAAGGCGCAGTAGGGCCGTTCGTGGCCGCCGCTGCAGCGGTGTTCGCCCCAGGCTTCAACAACGCCAGCTCGCGAGAACCCCACCTTGCGAGACCCCCACCTTGCGAGAACAGGTTGAGGCTGGTGGGATCCGCCCGCTGCCACGGCCAGCTGACACGGCCCGCTGCCAGGGCTAGCTGCCACTCCCGGGGGTCGGAGTGGGCTGGGGCCTTGGCCAGGGGCTGGGGCTGCGGCTGCGGCTGGGCCCAGCGAGCCCGCCCCTCAAGCGACGGCGGTGTCCTTGGCCTGGGACAGGCGGCGGCTTTCGCGGAAACGGCCCATCAGTTCCGCCACCTCCACGAGCTGGTCAGTGCTGGGCAGCTCCAGGCAATAGCCCGCCCCGTAGACCGTTTTGATGAAGCGGGGCTTACGGGGATCGGGTTCGAGCTTGGTGCGCAGGTGGCGAATGTGCACGCGGATGGTCTCGATGTCGTCGTCCGGCTCGTAACCCCACACCTCTTTGAGGATCAGGGAGGGAGCGACCGTCTGGCCATGGCGCTGCAGCAGGCAGTGGAGCAACTCGAACTCCAAGTGGGTAAGCCGCACGGGCTGATCGAACCAGATCGCCTCAAACCGCTCGGGCACCAGCGTGAGGGAGCTGTAGCTGAGGATCTCGTTGTGTTTGGAGGAGAGGGGAGCGCGATCGGTGCGGCGCAACAGCGCCTTGACGCGCACCATCAACTCCTCGAGGTCGAAGGGCTTGGCGAGGTAGTCGTCGGCGCCGGAGTTGAAGCCGCTCACCTTGTCCTTGGTGCTGCCCAAGGCGGTGAGCATCAGGATCGGGATCTTGGCGGTGCGTTGATCACGGCGCAGGCGCTGGCAGAGGGTGAGACCATCCACCTTGGGCAGCATCAGATCGAGCAGGATCACATCCGGGCTGAACTGAAGCGCCAACGCCTGGCCCTTGATGCCATCCTCCGCCCGTTGCACATCGAAGCCGCCGTGTTCGAGGTGACCGGCGACAAGATCGCGCATGTCGCCGTCGTCTTCGATCAGCAGGATGCAGGGCTTCATCGCGGGGCAGGGGAAGGGGAAGGGCGACCGGGGGGGGGGAAGGCGTCAGCGGTAGGGCTGTGGACGCCGTGAGCGTCAGGGCATTGTTAGCGGTTTCGGGGCTGATAGCAGGAAATCCCGGCGTTTGGCAGGCTTCTGTTGCTGGATTTCCAGATTTATTTAATCTCCCCAGCGCTGCGGGCGCTGCCGGCGGCCAGCCCCACCGCCGCGCAACACCGCCGCGCAACACCGCCGCGCAACACCGCCGCGCCATGCCGCCGCGCGCCACTGCCAGTTCCACCGTCACGCCAACCGCCTTGCCCCCCCAGCCGCGGCCACTGCCGCATCCCCCAGCCGTGCCCACTGTCGCGCCACGCCGCCAAGGGCATCGCGGACGCCAAGCGGCGCTGGCTGCGGCGGTAAACCAAGACGGACACACTTCGGCGCCGAGCCGAGGAGGCGTGGCCAGGGACACGACGCCGGCTGTCAGCGATGGGGCTCAGCTTCGAATCTCCGGTGAGGGTCTCAGCGGAGCAACTCCGTCGAAGGGCGCAACCCGGGGCTGGCGGAGACTGCTGTCACTGACGGCTGCCACGACTGCTGCCACGGACTTCTGCCACTGACGGCTGCCACGACTGCTGCCACGGACTGCTGACACGGACTTCTGCCATGGACTTCTGCCATGGTCGACCGGGTCGGGCCTCGCGGGCTCTGGTCTCGCAATGTGGGGCGCCTCAACGGCGCGAAGGGCCGCTCGAGCAAGCCCGACCTGCCCTGGTTGTGGGACCTCAGGGCGGTGGCTTCTCCCCCACGATGGCCTGGGCATTACAAGGTGCCCACTCAGGCTGCAACCGCCCTGATCAGCCGCCGGGCTCTGGCCGGCACTCGCGCTTCGCCCAGGCAAAGCATGGCGTTAGGCCTGTGATTGACGGCACAAACGCTGAGGCTGAGAGAATGAGGACCGAAGAGAATCAACACAGATTGATCGAAGATCTGTTGCGCTTCTGGCTATTCGGTCGTCCGAACTTCGAGCTTCGTTAAAGCAAACTCCCCGGGCGGGATTCGAACCTGCGACCAATCGGTTAACAGCCGACCGCTCTACCGCTGAGCTACCGAGGAATGGGAGGTGGGGCGGAATCAGACGATTCAGCCTTGAGGCTCCAACGCCAAGAACTTAACCGCCGGACCTGCCAGGGGGCAAGCGGGAGAGCTCCTGGACCAGGGCCGCCCCCTCCTGCCAGGGCTCCACCCGACCGTGGCGCATGCGGGCGGCGCCATCGCAGCTGGCCAGTTCCTCCAGGCGATGGGTGATCCAGAGGGCGGTGAGGGGGGTATCGGGCCGGCGGGTGAGGGAGCGGATCAGGCTCAGCACCTCCCGCTGGCTATCGGGATCCAGCAGGGCGGTGGGTTCATCCAGCAGCAGCAAGCTGGCGTCGCTGGCCAGGGCGGCGGCGATCGCCAGGCGCTGCTTCTGGCCACCGCTGAGGGTGTGGATCGGCCGCTGTTCCAATCCGCTGAGACCCACCTGGGCCAAGGCCGTCGCCACCCGCTCGCGGCGACTCGCCAAGGGCAGGTTCGGCAGGGAGAGCAGCAGATCACTGGCGCAGCTGGGCAGCAGCAGTTGGTGATCGGGGTTCTGGAAGACCAGCGCCGGGCGCAGATCGGTGTGGATCGTGCCCGCTGAGGGCCGCAGCAGGCCGGCGATCAGGCGCAACAGAGTGCTTTTGCCACTGCCGTTCGAGCCCACCAGCATCCAGAGCCCTGGAGCCGGAAGCCGCAGCTGGCAGTCGCGCAGCGCGGGGGAGCCGCCGGGCCAGCTGAAGCAAAGGCCCTCGACGCTGAGCAAGGCCGCCTGGGGCGCGGGCCGCTGCTGGCGGCCAGAGGCAGGCGCTGCGCTCTCGGCCGCGGCGGGGCGAGGGAAGGGTTCCGGAGAGGAGGGAGGCAAGGGGGAATGGCCTGCCGAAGGGGGCTCAGGATTCGACGCTGAAGCCGGGTCTGCGGCCGCCGGAGCCTGCCGTGGTCTTCTCGTAGAGCTGCACGGCGAGGAGTTCGGCGCTGAGAACCGAGATGCGCTTGTGGGGATCCTTTTCGCAGGTGAGCTCGATCAGCTTCGGGGAGCCGTTCTCGATCGCCTGGCGCAGCTCGCCGTAGAGGGCTTGGGCCGCCTCGTGCTCCTTGCGCTGCACGGCCAGGGGAACGGGGCTGAGCCGGAGGGAGAGCTCGACGACGTACATGAGAAAGGGCGAGGGGTGGCAAGGCCCGCGGTGACAGGGCCAGGGGTCGCCGTCCGCGATGGGGCGAAGACCCCACCACTCTGGCGAACGGGCCGCCCCCCTGGCCGGGAACGAGGAGCATTGACCCACTTGGTTGGGGCAACCTGGCGAGAGGTCCACACGGACCCGCCCCAACCCCTTAAGGTGAGGTTGTAAAGCTTCATAAAGCTTCCTCATGACGATCGCTGCAGGGCGCTTGCCCCAGCGGGGATGGTTCGACGTCCTCGACGACTGGCTCAAGCGCGACCGCTTCGTTTTTGTGGGTTGGTCCGGCCTGTTGCTGTTCCCCTGCGCCTACCTGGCGCTGGGTGGCTGGCTGAC
>JBIIIX010000295.1:0-3730 GCA_044234415.1 Cyanobium sp. | reverse complement strand
AGCGCCCGCATCTGTTCACTGGCGCGGCGCACGGTGGCGGTGGAGGCCACGATCTTGGGCCGCAGCTGATCATTGGGCCGAGGGCCTTCGCGGCAGCAGAGCTCATCGATCACCGCCTCGTAGAGCCCGGCCATCGATCCCAGCGGCCCTGAGATGAGATGCAGCTCGTCCTGAATCACCAGATCAGGCGGGTCGAGCTGAGCAGCAAGGCGCACGCCGCGCTTGGCGTCGTCGCCATCGGCGGGCCCATAAAAGCCAAGGCCATCAACCACGTGGGTGGCCTTGCCGAACAACTTGCCGGTGCGGCCCTCCCAGGGCAGGGAGGCGAACTTATCAACCGTGGCGATCAGGAAGGCCGGCAGGCGGCTGTAGATCGTGTCATCGACGGCCACCAGCGGCAGGTAGGCGTCCTTGCTGGTGCCACGGAAGTGGCAGTTGCGGTTGAGGCAGGCCACCCGCAGCTCATCAGGGTTTTCGGTATCGACCCTGCCGCCACGCAGCAGCTTGAACACATCGCCGCGATTGCGGGTTTCCTTGTTGTCATCAAGCGAGCGCTTGCCAAACTCCACGCCGCACCACGGGCAGGTGTCGATCGGGATCGGTTTGCGGTCGTCCTTGTGTTCGATGTACTTGAGCACCCGGATCCGGGCCGTGGATTCATTGCTGTTGCCCTTGCCGCCCATCCGGTTGGGGGTGCCGGCCTGCCCCACCCAAAGGCCGATCTCAAACGGCCAACTGCCGAGCTTCTCGGGTTGGCGCTGGCGCTCAAGTTCGAGGGCGCAGATCAGGGTGGAGGCCCGGCCGAGCTGGTCGAGGGTGAGCAGGCGCAGGGTGTAGCGCATCAGCACGCACATGCCGCCGGCCTGAAGCGAGCCGCCATGGCGCAGGCGCCGCATCACCAGCGTGAACGCCGCCAGGCCGAGGTAGGCCTCGGTCTTGCCGCCGCCGGTGGGGAAGAACAGCAGATCCACGCCCTCCCGCTCGCGATGGCCATCGCCTGGGCGGGCGATGCCCACGAGGTTCATCAGGATGAAGGCCAGCTGGAAGGGACGCCAGGCCGGTGGCCGCAGGCTCGGGTCGTGGGCCTTCTTGCCCTGCATGACCCCGAAGCGCTGGCGGGCGGCGGCGGCCATGGCGCGGTTGGCGATCGCGAAGGCCTCCCGGATGTCGGCTTCCGCGAGCGCTTCGATGCCACGGGCCATGCGCTCGGCCTGGCTGCGGGCATCGCCCAACAAGCGTTTGGCGGTGGCCTGTTGGTGGCTGTTCAGCCCGGCCACAGCGGCTTGCGCCTCGATCCAGGTGGAGTAGCGATCCACCAATGGCATCAGGGCAGCGCGCAGCGGTGCGAAACCTTCTGTCGCGAGGCTGTCGAGGGCTTCCATGGCCAGCTCGCAGCCCACATCATCCCGGGGGGAAACCTTTTCCACCGTGGCCTGGGGCACCCAGGTGGTGCGCAACCTTGAGCAGCTGCCATCCGCCTCGAGATCAACCTCCACGCCAACGTTGTGGCCGACGCCGTACTCGCGGGCATCGCGGAACTGGAGGGCATTGACGCGTTGATCCCAGTCGCCTCCATCGCGGCTGGCCTGGGGATCGAGGCGCGGCACGAAGCCCTGGGGGCAGCTGAGCTCGAACTCCGCCTGGAAGGCGCAATCCTGGTCGCGTTCCACCAGGGTGGCGGCCTGCTTGCGGCCCTGGCGGCGTTCGTTGGTGAAAAACACCGTGACGGCCACGGTGCCCTTGGCATAGCCCTGCTGATCCGGCGCCAATCGGCAATGCCAGCGCAGATGGAGACCGCCGCTGTTGGGCCATTCCAGATCGCCAAGGCCGCGGGTGTCGGTGATCTGGCTGTGGGAGAGCAGCAACGCCTCCTGGCGTGGGGTGCGATGCCAGGTCTGCTCCTCTCGGGATGGGCCAGCGGCGGCATCGGTAGGGGACCCTTCCGCGGGCTTGGAGTAGTCGCCCCAATGGGCCTTCACCCGCAGCTCGCCGCCAGGGGGCAGCAACACACTCACGCCAATGGAGGAGGGCAAGAGCTGGGGCTTGGCGGGGCCGGTTTCACTGGGGCCAGCGTCGTCAGCGGCACCGCTGGGTTTGTAGGCCTTGTCTCGGCCACGCGGCCGCCCAAGATCCAGGCCATCCACCCCCGCCAGCTCGTCGTCGGCCGTGTCGTCGCGGCGCAAGGACAGATCGGTGTTGGTGGGCACCAGGAAGCCGGTGGGGTACCAGCTGCTGGGCAGGCGATCGAGAACTTCGGTCTCCAGCCCCTGGGCCTCGGCACCAAGCGCGGTCAGCACCCGCTGGCTGGGGCCGATCAGGTCCAGCTCCAGGGCGGTCACCAGCTGGCCACGCACCTGGGCTGAATCGGGGTCTGCGGCGGGTGGTGTGGTCATGGCTGGGAGTGTCGCAGAACTGAGGCGCATGGGCTGGCCGGGCTCGTGCGAATCACGGCGAGGCCGAGCGTGGCGCCTGATCAGCGCAGCAGCACGGCGGCGATGCCCCGCTGCTGGAGCAGCGCCACGGCCTGTCGGTCGAAGGACAAAAAGGTGTCGCCACCCAGCCATAGCCCCTGATGGGCGATGACAGCATCGGCGAAATCACCGCCAGCCTCCAGTTGCAACAGCCCTGCCTCGACGGCAGCGCGATCGAGACTGACGTTGCCGGCCGCCATCAGGGCGCGGATGGCGGCGCTGATCTCGGCCACCGGGAAGGAGTACACGCGGCGCAGCACCCAGACGAACTCACAGAGAGCCGGCACCGCCACGGCGATCTGTTCGGCAGCACGCAGCGCAGCGCTGGCGGCCTGCGACTGGGCGGGATCGTCGCCCACCACGGCCCTGATCAGCACGTTGGTGTCGGCCGTGATCCTCATGGCTCGCCAGCCCAACCGGCAGCGGCCGCCTCCTGGATCTCATCCAGGCTGGCCACCTTGGAGGTGCGGCCCGCCAGCCGGCCGATGAAGGCCTCAATGCTGCCGGAGGGCTGGGCGGCGCGCACCTCGATCCGGCCGCCGGGGAGGGTGCTCACCTCAATCTGCTGACCCGGTTGCACGCCGAGATGGCGCAGCAGGTCACGGCGGAAGGTCACCTGGCCCTTGGCGGTGATGGTGAGGGTGGTCATGGCCCAGGCTGCCGCAGACCATTAATCGTAAGGCGTTTCGCCCTTACCTGTGCTCCGGCGCCGTCGGCCGGCGAGGAGCCGCCATCTCGGCCCCGGTTGTTCTGATGCGGCTGTTCTCCTGATGTGGCTGTTGTCCTAACAAGGCTGTTCTCCTGACAGGGCTGTTGTCCAGACTCGGCGCATCCCTGCCTGGCAGGCGTGCCGCAGGAAGCGGGCCCAGTGCAGCAGGCGCAGTGGAGCAGGCGCTTGCCACAGCCGAAGACGTCGCGCCAACTTCATGGGCAGCGAAGGGCCAGCCGGGCCTGGATTGTCCGGAAAAATTCCGTCCGATCGTACGGAAGGCCAAGGCCTGTGCGGGGCCTCTCTGTCCATCGGCTTAGTCGATGGGGGATAAGGCCAGCACAACCCGCATCATTGGACATCGAACCATGGCTGACACACGATTCGAAGTGCGCATGAGCGAAGCCCTCGCCCAGGAGCTTGAGCGATCGCTGAGGAGGCTCAGTTGTCAAAAGCCGAAGTCTTCCGACGCGCCATCGCCCTCTATGGACTCACCAAGCGTGCAATCATGAACAAAGAGGAAGTCATCATCCGGAATGGCGATCGAGAA
>JBIIIX010000050.1:0-13903 GCA_044234415.1 Cyanobium sp. | reverse complement strand
AGGGCGGACAGACAGAGGCGGACCATGATGGCCCGGATCAGACAAGAGTTGTTGAGTTGGGTCAGCCGCCGAAAGCAAGCGGGAAGACCAGCTTCAGGGCAGCGGTGACCAAGAGGTTGACCAAGGCGATCGGAAGCAAGAACTTCCAGCCCAAATCGAGGAGCTGGTCGATCCGGACCCGGGGAACAGTCCAGCGCAGCAGGATGGCAAAGAAGACGAGCAGGTAGGCCTTAAGCACGGTCATCATGATGCCAACGCTGGCTGTGATCACCTGGACCAACGGTGCATCAACCGATTGGCCCAGCAAGCCAGCCAACCACTCCACCGATAATGGGAAGCCCCAGCCACCGAGGTAGAGCACCGAAACCAGCAGGGCGGAGAGCACAAGGTTGATGTAGCTGCCCAGATAAAAAAGGGCAAACTTCATGCCGGAATATTCGGTTTGATAGCCAGCGACTAACTCTTCTTCAGCTTCCGGGAGGTCAAAGGGCAAGCGCTCGCATTCGGCGAGGGCACAGATCCAGAAAATCAGAAAGCCCACCGGCTGACGCCAAATGTTCCAGCTGAGGATTCCGGATCCAGTTTGCTGATTAACAATATCGACAGTGCTGAGTGAATTGCTCATCATCACTATAGCCAGCACCGCCAAAGCCAGGGGGATTTCGTAGCTGATCGACTGAGCCGCCGCCCTCAGGCCCCCGAGGAGTGAGTACTTGTTATTGCTGGCGTAACCACTCATCAGCAGGCCGATCGGCTGAATGCTGCTTAGCGACACCCAAAGAAAGATGCCAACCCCCACATTGCTGATCAGCAGGTTTTGGCCAAAGGGAACGACTAGCCAGGAGAGAATCACCGGCACAAGCACCAACACCGGCCCGAGGGTGAACAGCAGGGCGTCGGCGCGGCGGGGAATGATGTCTTCCTTGAAGACCAGCTTGAGGCCATCGGCGAGGGGTTGAAGCACCCCGAGAGCCCCGGCGTACTCAGGGCCGATGCGCTGCTGTACCGCGGCCGAGATCTTCCGCTCCAGCCAGACATTGACCAGCACGCCCACGACGGCTGCCACCAGGACGGCGAGCATGGGCAACGGCAGCCACAGCAGATGGGCCGCTCCGTGGGGAAGGCCGAAGCCCTCAAGAACAGTGGTGAATCCGGCTTGAAGGTCCAGGCCGGAGCCGGCGATCGCCTGACTCACGAGGGTGTTGGTCTCCGAGGACGCCATTCTGGCTGCTCAACTTAGGTGGTTGGGGCCTGGATCGGCGCGGGCAGCGGCCGACTCTCCAGGGGAAGCCAGCTCCGTTCCGTCGGGCCGGTGTAGATCTGGGAGGGCCGGAAAATGCGGTTGGCTCCCAGCTGCTCGCGCCAGTGGGCCAACCAGCCGGCAGTTCGGGCGATGGCGAAGATCGGCGTGAACAGATCCTTGGGGATGCCGAGTTTGCGGTACACCAGGCCCGAGTAGAAGTCCACGTTCGGGAAAATCCCCTTCGCCCCCAGCTTCGATTCGGCGACCTGCTCAAGTTTGCGGGCAACGTCGTACATCTGGTCGTGGCCAAAGCGGCTGAACAGTTCTTCAGCCAAGCCTTGCAGGATCACGGCGCGAGGATCCTTGACGCGATATTCGCGGTGGCCAAAGCCCATGATCTTCTGCTTTTGGGCCATGGCTGTGTCCAGCCAGCTCTCAACCCGATCAAGGCTGCCGATCTGATCCAACATGTCCAGAACATCCTCATTGGCGCCGCCATGCAAAGGGCCGGCCAGGGTGCCGACGGCGGAGGCCACCACCGCGTAAGGATCGGTGAGGGTGCTAGCGGTGACGCGGGCGCTGAAGGTGCTGGCGTTGAGGCTGTGTTCCGCGTGCAGGATCAAGCAGGCATCAAAGATGCGGGCGGCCAGGGGGTCAGGCTCCCGCTCGGTGAGCATGTAAAGAAAGTTGGCGGCGTAGGAGAGGTCATCACGGGGCTGAATCGGATCTTGCCCTTTGCGGATCAACTGAAACGCCGCCACCATGGTGGGGATTTTGGCGATCAGGCGCACCACCGCATCGACGATGTATTTCGGGTCGTAAAGGGCGCGGCGGGAGTAGAACAAACCCAGCGAGGCTGCGCTGGCCTGGAGCGCATCCATCGGGTGCCCGCTGGCCGGAAAGCACTTCATCATGTCGCGGATGCGGAAGCTCACCCTTCTGTGCATCTGCACATCGTTCTCGAAATCGCGCAGCTGGAAGAAGGTGGGCAGTTCGCCCCAGATCAACAAATAGGCTGTTTCCAGAAAGCTGCTGTTGCGCGCCAGCTGCTCTAGCGGATAGCCGCGGTAGGTGAGCAGTCCGCGTTGGCCGTCGATGTCGCAGATCGCCGACTGGGTCGCGGGAACGCCCTCCAGCCCCGGCCGGAACACGGGGGTGGTCGCCACCGCTGGGCCCTCGCCCTCAGCCTCAGCGGGCCCGCTGGAGCTGGAAGGGTTGGCGGAACTGGGTTTGGCCACCATGGTGAACCATCGCTATGGGTTGAACCTAGGCGCCCGCTTGGGTTGGCGCCGTAGCCCTGATGGCTGTCCTCGCGAGACCGCCGCCACCGGTCGCCGCAGGTTCGCCGCCGCGGCTCAGGCCTCGGCGCCACCCACCAACAGAGCCGGCGTCAACAGCAGTCGCAGGCTGGCCAGCCGCCGCGGCCCCCGCTGCGGGGTGTTGTGGGGGACCTCTGCATCAGCCTTGGTCTCAGCCTGGGCATCGGCCCCGGCCCCGGCCCCGTTCACGGTCTGGGCATCCACGGTCTCGGTCTGGGCATCAGCCTCAGCCTCAGCCTCCGTGGCGCTGGCGGTGGCGGGACCACCGCAGCGCAGCAGCGCCAGGCCCGATTTGCGCAGGGTGATCGCTCCTGCGGGGGCGCCGATCAGGGCGCTGGCCAGATCGCCGAGATCCGGTTCATGGCCCACCAACAGCAGCCGCGGCCGCTGGCCGGAACGGGCGGGCACAACCGCCAGCCAGGTGGCCAGTTGGGAGAGGGGGTCGCCGCCGGGCATCAGATCCTCGGCCAGCACCAGGGATGGGGCCAAGTTGGTTTGCACCGCCAGTTCCGCGGTTTGACGGGCCCGCACCAGCGGGCTGGACAGCATCAGGTCCGCCGCCAGCCCCCGTTGGCGCAACCGCGTTAGCACCGCCGCGCAGCGCCGACGGCCCGCCGCCGTGAGCGCCCGGGCCGCATCGGAGCGGCCTTCCTCCCGGGGCTCGGCGATGCCATGGCGGAGCAGCAGCAGGTCAGCCTCGGGCAAGACCAGGGGGTTGGAGAGCAGGCTGTTGGAGGGCGCCATGGCTCAACCCAGCTCCAGCCGGGCCTGAAGCGCCAGGCCCATGCTGGAGGGCTCCGCCGCCACGGCCAACCCGGAGATGGAGCCCTCCAACCCGCCGCCCGCCAGGGCGGTGAGCAGCCTCCAGGGCTGCCAGTCGCCGAGCAGGGAGCGGGCGGCTGGGCCATCAAGCGCCCATTGCAAGGGCGCCAGCGGGCGGGCCAAGGCCTCCAGCTGGCGCAGCCGCTCCGGGCTCGAAGGCTTCTGGCGCAACTGGGCCAGGCTGCGCCCCCACCAGGCCAATTGTTCATCGCGGCTCCACCAGCCGGCCAGGGTGGCTTGCAGTTGATCGGCCTGGTCAGCGCCCTGCCGGGCGGAGCGGGAGGGGTTGACCTGCAGCCGTGTCCACACCAGCAGGCTGCGATCCCCCTGTTCGAGCGGCGCGGCGATCAGGCCCATGGCCGCCAGCGGCGCTTCGAGGCTCCGCAGGGGCGGATTTTCGGCAAGCGTGCCCAGCTGCCAACCGAAGGGGCCTTCGGCCGCCACCAGCAGATCCGTATCGGCTGCCGCCACCAGGGCCGGCAGGGGGCCGGCGCCGCGACCGGCGAAGAGCTGGTCGAACCAGGGCCGCAGCGGCAGCAGCTGGCGCCAGGCCGCCGGGTTGTGTAGCAGGGCCAGGCTGTGGATCGGTCCGCGCAGCCCGGCCAACAGCCCCTGCCGCAGCGCCTCATCGCCACTTCCATCGCCATCGCCATTGCCACTTTCATCGCCGTTGGCACTGCCGTTGGCCTCGTCACTGGCCTCGCTGCCGACAGCGCCACTGACAGCGCCACTGAGAGCCCCACTGCCAGCGCCGCGAAGCAGCGGCAGCGGACCGCCTAAGTCAAGGTCGGCCTGCAGCAGGAGATCCCTGCCTTCGGGCCGCAGGGCCAGCACCAACCGCCGGGACGGGGGCACCGCCGCCCTAGAGGCCGCGGCATCCAGGGCCGAAGGGTCGGGGTTGGCCTGCGCCGCGAGGGCTGGCTGGCGGGCGGAACCGCTCGCCCGAGGCGAGCTGGCCGGGGCTGCCGCGAAGGCTGGTGTGGCGGCCCCGAGCCAACGGGGCCAGGCCTGAGCCCCAGCCACCACCGAGTCAGCCACCCCGCCGGCTGGGGTGTTGGCGCCCGGGGACCATGGCCGGCCGGCGGGAAGCGCCAGCCTGGCCGGTTGAACCGCGGACGCCTTGGCGAAGTTGGCTGCCCCTGGCTCGGGCAGCGGGGAGCGGGCGGCGGCGGGGTTGGCGGTTCTGGAGCGGGCTTCTGGGGTGACGGGGGCTCCGGTCACGGGCTCTGCGGTCCCTGGCCCTGCGGGGTTGGACGCCGGTGGGGAGGCGCCGTTGCGGTCCGGCGCCGTGCTGGGTTGGTCATTGGCTTGTTCCTGCCCGAGGCGCTCGTCGTCCTCGTCGCCACTGTCGTCGCCACTGTCGTTGTCCTCGCCGCCGTCGTTGTCGTCGTCGCCGTTGTCCGCGGCTGGCGCGTCGGCTGCTGCTACATCCGCTGCCGCTTCATCCGCCGCCTCCACATCCACCGCCTTCATATCCACGGCCGCCACGTCCCTCGCCGCCACGTCCATGGCCTCAACGTCCCGCGCTGCCACATCCGCCGCCACGTCTCGCGCCGCCACGTCCCGCGCCGCCACATCCGCCGCCGCAGCCGTTGGCGCTTCCCCAGCCACGCGCTCAGCAGCCCGCGGTGCCGCCAGGTCTGGCAGCGCCCGCGTTGGCGACGTCGCGCTCAGGAGCCCATCGGCCTTGGCTGTCCCGGGATCCGGGGGCTCCCCTGCCTGGGGCTCCACCTCAGCTGCTGGTTGCCGGGGCGAGCTTCCGGGACTGGTGCCCAGCGGGGTTGGCGCGGGGGCCGGTGGGGTGGCGCTTGGGGGCCCGGGTTCAGCGGCCGTCGAAACTGCCGGGGGGCTCCCCGCCGCGGAGACCGCACCGAGAGACTTTGCCCTGAGAGATCTCGCCCCGAGAGAGGTCGCCCTGGCCGCCTCGGGTCGGACGCGATCGCCCTCCCCAGCCAGGGGGTCCGCACGGGTTGGGGCTGCCATGGGGAGCGATGCGCCGCCGGGCGCCGCGCCTGGAGACATCCCCGCGGTGGCCGGCGGAGCGGGGGTGGGGCCGCCGAGCGGCGGCGGGGCGGCAACGGCCTCAAATAGGCGACCGCCGGCAAGCGATGGCAATCCCAACCAGCGTTCCAGGGCCGGGGCTTGGGCCACCAGGAGGGCCGCCGAGGGACCGAAACGCTGGGGTGCCTGTTGCAGCTCCGGCAGCGCCGCCTGGTTGAGCACGGCGATCTGTGACACGTCGAGCGCCTGCTCCAGAATTGGGCGACCGGAGGCGATCAACACCAGGTCGTCGTCGATCAGGGCTGTGGCCAGGGGCAGCGGTTGGCGTCCGCCCAGGGCCCCGCGACCGCTGATCAGCCCCTTGCCGCGATAGCGGGACACCTGCAGGTCGGTGCCGGCCAGGCTGCGGGTCTGCCAGAAGCGCTGCAGAAAGCGGCGGGCCCCGCCGTTGTCGCGGCTGCCGAGAGCCAGCAGCCAGCCCGGCGCCGCCTCCAACCCGGCGGCCGTCGGCTGTGAGGGCTCGAACAGGGCCAGGACGATCGGCGCCGCCAGCCAGTTGGAGAGCTCGGCTTCATAGTCCAGGCCGGCGGCGGCGAAGGCGCCATCGCGCAGGCGGCTGATCGCATCCACCGCCTGCTTGCGTTGCGCGAGCGGTGCCACGGCGCGGGCATAGGCCACCGGCTTGCGGCCATCGCTGAGCACGTAGAGGGCCAGATCGGCCTGGCGCGGCACGAACAGGGCGGCCCGGGGCACCGCGGCCAGCTGGCGCTGCAGCTGCAGCGGGCTGTCCCGCCAGACCAGCCACCAGCCGGACCCGCCGAGGCCGAACAGGGTGAGCAGGGCCGCGAGCAGCACCGCCAGGAACGGGCGGGCCTTCATGCCTCCACAGCAAGATGGATCCCATCCTGACGCCAGCCCGCCCTCCGCTTCGATGGCCGAGCCTCAACCCCTCTCCGTGCAGGAGCTGCAAGACCGACTGCGGCAAGGAGACGATCTGCTGGTGATCGATGTGCGTGAGGACAGCGAGCTGGACCTGGCGCGCCTGCCCCATCCGGTGCTGCATCTGCCGCTCAGTCGTGCGGCGGAATGGCTGGACAGCCTGACCAGCCAGGTGCCGCAGCGTCAGCCTCTGGCGGTGCTCTGCCACGGGGGCGTGCGCAGCTGGCAGTTCGGCCGTTGGTTGCTGGACGAGCGGGGATACACCGCGGTGTGGAATGTGGAGGGGGGCATTGATGCCTGGAGCAGGCTTGTCGATCCGAGCGTGCCGCGCTATTGATTCAAAGCTGCGCTACCGATTCAGAACGGCGCTACCGATTCAGAACGGCGCTACTGATTCAGACCAGCGCTTATGGATTCACAGGTGCGCTGTGGATTCACGGGTGAACGACTGATTCACGCCTGTGTCCCTGATTCACGGCTGCGCCACTGGTTCAAAGCTGCGCCGCTGGTTCACAGCTGCTCTCCTGACTTCAGGGGTGCGCCACCGATTCACGACTGGCCCACCGATTCACGACTGGGCTGTCGGCTTGGCGCCAACGCCACGGCTGGGTCAAGGCTGCCAACCCGTGTGGGCCACGAGCCCAGCGACATGGTCAACACGGGCAAACATGGCGCGGCGAAGCCGTTCTTTCCAATCCGGGAGCGGCAGGAACAAGGCCGAGCACGGCGAAAAACAGGCTTGAAACCGTGAAGAACCCGCCCAGCTCCCTCCACGGCCTGGTGAACAGCGCCAATCCGCAACCAGCGTGACGGCGGCGACCACGGCCGTGCCGACAGGTCCCTACGATCACCGCCGACCCGGTCCTTTCCCTTGGAGTCCCTGCCCCGCCGCCAAAAGGAGGTGCTTCAAGCCACCGTGCGCCACTATGTCGACACGGTGGAACCGGTTGGCAGCAAGGTGTTGGTGCGGCGCTTTGGGCTGCCGGCTAGTCCGGCCACCGTGCGCTCCGCCATGGGAGCCCTTGAGCTGCGCGGCCTGCTCACCCAGCCCCACACCTCGGCCGGTCGGATCCCCAGCCAGCTCGGCTATCGCCACTACGTGGACCAGTTGCTCCCCTCCCCTGGGGCGGCCGCCCTGCAGCTGGAGCGCGAACTCGCCGCCATCGCCTTGCAATGGTCCAGCCTTGATGAGCTGGTGCGCCATCTTGCCCGCCGCCTCGCCGACCTAACCGGACTGCTGAGCTTGATCAGCCTGCCGCGGCGGCCCCTGGAACAGTTGCGCGCCATCCGGCTGGTGCCCAGCGGCGACCGGTTACTGGTGTTTCTGGTGCAGGGGGCCAGCCTCAGCTCCAGCTTGCAGCTGCGCCTCGGGGAGGGGTGGGAGGCGCAGCTGCCTGTGCTGGAGCGGTGGGCCAATGCCCAGCTTCGCGATCACCCGAATGGAGGTGTGGCCTGGGAACGGCTGCCCCAGGAGCTGCGGGCCAGCGGTGAACAGCTGCGCCAGGCGCTCCAGGCCCACGCCCGTGGCCACGGCGCGGGAGCGCCGGTCGTAGCTGCCGGGCTGGGTGGGCTGCTGGCTCAGCCGGAGTTCAGCCAAACCGCCAGCCTGCTGCCGCTGGTGCAGTTGGTGGAAACCGGGCCTGAGGCGTTGTTGGGTCCCCAGCCCCCGGTGAGCGACACCGTGATCTGGATCGGCAATGAGCATCCGCAAGCCGCCCTAAATCGTTGCGCCGTGGTTCAGGCCTGCTACGGCAGCCCCGAGAACGGCCAAGGTCATGTGGCGGTTGTGGGGCCGATGCGCATGGCTTATGCAACGGTGAGGGCCGCCGTGCGCTCGGTCGCGGGCATCCTGCAGCGGCTGCTGGCCTGAGCCGCGATGACCTACTGCGTCGGTTTTTTGCTCGAGAGCGGGCTGGTTTTCGCTTCCGATTCGCGCACCAATGCTGGGGTGGATTACATCTCCACCTACAGCAAGTTGCATGTGTTTCAGCCAGCGCCTGATCGGCTGTTCGTGCTCATGGCCGCTGGCAATCTGGCCACCACCCAGGCGGTGCTGAACCGCATCCGCCGCGATCTGGCCCCGCCTGCACCGCTGGCGGCCTCCCACCTGGCCAGCCCACAGGCCCAGGCTGCCGCAGCCGCGCCTGTGGGCCCGGACCTCCGCGATGCCGCCTACCTGTTTGAAGCCGCCGATTACATCGGCCAGCTCAGCGTGCAGGTGCAGCGCACGTTTTCGCCCTCGTTGCGGGAAGCAGGCGCCACCGGAGAAGCCAGCTTCATCCTCGGCGGCCAGATCGCCGGCCAGCCCCACGGACTGTTCCTGATCTATCCCCAGGGCAATGCGGTGATGGCCACGCAAGACACGCCGTTTCTGCAGATCGGCGAGAGTAAATATGGCAAGCCCCCGTTAGATTTTGTCGGCAACACCAAGCTGAGCCTTGAGGATGCGGCCCGGCTGTGCTTGGTGTCTCAAATCGTGACGCGCCGCGCCAACCTCACCGTTGGTCCGCCGTTCGAAGTGGCCATGCTGCCGAAGGACACGTTGCAGGTGTCGCGGCGGCTGAAATTCGGCATCGAGTCGCCTGAACTCGATCGCATCATGGAGGTGTGGGCCACCGGCATGAAGGCGGCCCTGCAGCGCCTGCCCCGCTTCAGCTGGGAGCAGGATCCACTTTGAATCAACTGGGGATGGATGCTCTGGTTCACTCAGGTTCTCCCCCAGGCAACTGAAGTGACTGCAGTCACTTCCCCAACCGCGAGTTGCAACCGCAAGGTGCAATGGTGATTTGCAGCTACGAATTGCAACTACGAATTGCAATGGCGAATTGCAACTGTGATTTGCAGTGGTGATTTGCAGTGGTGATTGGCGCCGTGGCGGTTTGCCAGGCCTTCCCTGGCGTTTCAGGTTGTGCCAGCAATCCGATCGGCGGCCAGGCCCATGAGGGCGGCGATCCGTCCGAGTCCAACGAACCGCATCGCTGCAGCGAGAACATTGCTCTCGACAACCCAGGTCGGTGGCCGCGAAGCCGCCGCGGAAGCCGATCGCTGGCGTGATGGTGTTGGTGATGGTGATGGCGATCGTTGCTCAGCCGCCCAGCCGGTCCCCCAGCCGCTCGGCCACCGTGTTCACATCCTTGTCGCCGCGGCCGGAGAGGTTCACCACCACCTCCGTGCCGGGGGCCAAGGTGGGGGCGAGGGTCTCCAGCCAGGCGAAGGCGTGGGCCGTTTCCAACGCCGGGATGATGCCCTCCAAGCGGCAGAGCCGCTGCAGCGCGTCCAGGGCCTGCTGATCGGTGACGGCGGCATACTCGGCCCGGCCGATCTGGCGGAGGTAGCTGTGCTCCGGGCCGACGCCGGGGTAGTCGAGGCCAGCGCTGATCGAGTGGGCCTCCTGTACCTGGCCCTCGCTGTCCTGGAGCAGCAGGCTCATCGCCCCGTGCAGCACACCCACCCGGCCTTCGGTGATCGTGGCGGCATGGCGGCCGCTGGCAATCCCCTCACCGGCGGCTTCGACGCCGATCAGGCGGATGGCGGTGTCTTGCACGAACGGGTGGAACAGCCCCATGGCATTGGAGCCGCCGCCAACGCAGGCCAGCAGCACATCGGGCAGGCGGCCGAAGGCCTCGAGGCTCTGCTGCCGCACCTCCTGGCCAATCACGGCGTGGAAATCGCGCACCAGCATCGGAAAGGGGTGCGGTCCCGCCACGGAGCCGAGGATGTAATGGGTGGTCTCCACGTTGGTCACCCAGTCGCGGATCGCTTCGCTGGTGGCGTCCTTGAGGGTGGCGCTGCCGGCCGTCACCGGCTGCACGGTGGCACCAAGCAGGCGCATGCGAAACACGTTGAGGGCCTGGCGACGCATGTCTTCGGCGCCCATGTACACCACGCACTCCAAGCCGAAGCGGGCGCAAACCGTGGCGGTGGCCACCCCATGCTGGCCGGCGCCGGTTTCGGCGATCACCCGCTTCTTGCCCATCCGCAAGGCCAGCAGGGCCTGGCCAAGGGCGTTGTTGATCTTGTGGGCGCCGGTGTGGTTGAGGTCTTCCCGCTTCAGCCAGATGCGCGGCCCGCCTTCGGGGCGACGGTAGTGCTCGCTGAGACGTTCGGCCTCGTAGAGAGGCGAGGGCCGGCCGACGTAATCGCGCAGCAGCTGGTTGAGGCGGCTGGTGAAGGCTGGATCAGCCCAAGCCTCGGCGGCGGCGGCCTCCAGCTCCGCCAGGGCCGGCATCAGGGTTTCCGGCACGTACTGGCCGCCGAAGGGCCCGAAGCGGCCGAGGGCATCGGGCCGCACCGCCGGCGCAAGGGCGGCGGGTTCGGGGGAGGCGCCGGCGGGGCTGGAGGCGGGGTGGACGGTGGCGGTCACCGGCGACGGATTGGAGATGTCTGCAGCCTAGGAAGCCGGAAGGCAGGAGATCCGCGCCGTGCCGATTGCCAGAACCCATGGCTCCCGCCGCGACCCCGTCGTTCCAGCCCCCAACGATTCCCTGGCAACGGCATTGTCCCTTGTCGCCCCGGCTCGATCTGGCCTCGCTGGCGGACCAAGCGCTGCCAAGAGGACGTGGCGGAAGCGCTGAACGAAGGGGATCAGCCTGGCGCGTGGCCGCCCTGGCCCAGGGTCTCCAAGCGGGAAAGCCATTGATGGAAGCGGGGGCACACAGCTCGAACCGCGGGCAAACCTGCCTTTTCAATGGCATCAGGGCCATGCAGTGGTTTGCGGTAGCCAGGAATCAGTCGCCTCAGGCGGTGGCTTGGCGAAGTTTGCGGGGAATCATTGATGTCTTCCGGAGGGATGCCGGAGATGTCCGACTGGAGCGTCACCAATCCAGCTCGCTGATCATCGGCATCGAAAAGTGCGAACAGGCCGTGCGATGCAGCAAGCACGAGAGCTTCGAACTCGTGACACTGAATGTAGGGAATCAAGCGCCATACGCCGCAATCATCACTGGAGCCAGTGATATCGCGAACCATGGCCTGCTCCAGCCTCTCGCAACGGGAACCGGTGCGGGCATCACCAGGTTGATGGGCACGATCCGGAAAGTCAGCCGGCAAGCCATACAAATCACACAAGGTACTGACCCGCAGATTCCTGCCACTGTCACTCCTCAAGACCTTACGCAGATCGCGTCGCCAATCTGCATAGGGATATCCGCCACGCACGCCGCTGCCACTCAAGCCTCGATCGGCAGCTTTTGCCTTTCCAACCACTGATGGCCTGGCAGCGACCCCAAATTGGCCGAGATGTGGAGCGAGGATTTGTCTCACGAAGTTTGCCTCTGTCGGGCCCTCCACGACGATGACCAGACGGATGGATTCGGACATGCTCAGGGCATACCTCCGATGACCCCTTTGGCATAAAGATCACGCAGGCTGTAATCCTCCAGCCAAAGATGAAGGCCCTGCTCCGACAAGCGCTTGAGAGTGGTTTCTCCATGTTCGCGCTCGACAACCACCACCTCCTCAACCGCGAAATGGTCGAGAAGTTCCGTGGACTGGGTGGAAAGAACGATCTGCGTATGCCTGCAGATTGAACGACAGAGCTCAGCGATCAACGCAATGGCGGCAGGATGCAGGCCGAGTTCAGGTTCATCGATGCTGATCAGCAGTGGCAGGCGATCGGTAGGTTGCGACAGCACCGTGATCAGGGCTAATGCCCGGAGGGTGCCATCAGAGAGTTGGTGACAGCCAAAGCGCTCGTCGCGATCATCGATCCAATCCAGGCGAACACTGCGATTCACAGCCACCGGATCCAACTGCTTGATGGCCGGAGCGATATGGTGGCAGTGGCGGTTGATGCGTTGCCATGCCTTGCGGTCGGCGTCCTGGTCACTGTCCTTGAGGCGCAGGAGATAGGCGGCGAGGTTCGAGCCATCCGAGCGGGGGTAGCGATCGTCTTCCCGCCGGGCGTGGGTGCGCAGCTTGGATTGGGCTGATGTGTCATGAAAGTGGTAGAAGGTCATCCGACCCAGCCAGCGATTCGCGGCGGCCAGTGCCTGGGGTTCAGGGAAGTGATCCAAGGCGAAGGGTGGTGAGAATGAGCCAGAGGCCTCCATCAGGCGGGATTCACGATGGCCAGAACCAAGGCTGCCCTCGTGGGAATATCCAGCCTCATCCGTTAGATCCAGTGTCTCCTCAAGAAAGAAAAGAGAATCATCAGGAGCAAAGGCGAGCGATGCTTTGTAATGGTAAGTGCAGCCTTCCTCTCTGATCACCACACCTAGCCTGATGGCCTCAGTGGCTTTGGGTCCGTAATGCATCAGGGCGGCAGCAAAGCCATGGGCTGCCACATAACCCTGCAGCGAGCGGGTGCGCAGCAGCGGGATCAGCCGGAGGGCCTGCAGCAGATTCGACTTTCCGGCACCATTGGGGCCGATCAGCAGGGTGAGCCGGCCGGGCTCCAGCACGACATCCTTGAGGGACCGGAAACCAGCAACGTGAATCTGCTGAACCCCATCGGCGCCAGCGTCCTGCGCAACCGGCAGATCTTCAGGCCATGTCTGCATGACTCTCCTCTTCTGCGACCAGTCTGCCGTCCAGCGCCTCGATCAGGAGCGCCTCCCGTAACCGCCTGAGATCCGCCGTGCACCACACCTCATCATGCGGATCCGGGCAGCCGATGAGCACACTCGGGTAGAGGGAAATATCGACCGCATCCTGAATGGTGCGAAGCATGGGGCGCCAGCCGCTGCTCCAGCTGATCGCAGATGGCGATCAGTTCGTCAGCCTTACGGACGATGAAACGCTCATGTTTTACCTCCATCAGGCAGGTTGTCAGGGTTGGGTGCTGGTTGAACCAGATCAGAGCTCTGCAGATCGAAGCAGCCGCTGTCGCGAGTGCCAGGGAACGCATCGATCAGGCGGTTGCGGATGGCGGGATTGTCGCGAAATACCTCCATCCAGACACTGAAAAAGCCAGTGGCCAGGGCAAGGCGGACCACAGCCTCAGCTAACACATCATCACCTGGACGCAAGGCCAGTAGATTGTCTCGCGCATATTCCGCTGTGAGCCAAGCTTCAAGGCGCTGCTTGATGCGGTCGAGCGCAATCAGGCGACCGTTGGCGTCGGCGGCGGTAGGACCAGGCCGCTGCAGACCGACAAGATTGAGGGTGGCAAGGGCAAGCTTCTGCTCCGAGGGACTGAGCCTCGCGGATACTTGTACGCCACCGCCCGCATCGTAGAGATAGGCCGCCAATGTATTGTCGCGGTCAGGCAGCAAGACTTCAGTCAAGATAACATCCTTGTCTAGCTTGGTGGAATTGCAGTTTACACAAGCCAGCAAAAAGTTATCCCATCTTCCGATCAAGGCTTGATAAGCGGGCAGGCCCTTCGGCTGGATATGTTCGACAGCCAGCTGGACAGGGATCAGCCGTTCGCAGTAGCTGCAATAGCGCCCCAACCTGCTGACCAGATCGGGAAGAGCATCGCGATAGTTGGAGAAGTCCCCAGGGCGGGGCGAAGCACCACGCCGAATTGGCCGCATCAGCCACCTCCCAGGCGGGCTGCCTTCTGCAACTCAAGCAGAGCCTGGAAGGCGGGATTATCGGCGTAGGGTGAGATCGTCTCAGCCAACTGGGCCTTAAA
>JBIIIX010000292.1:0-3755 GCA_044234415.1 Cyanobium sp. | reverse complement strand
TCCACCTGCCAGCGCAGATCGATGGCTGCCTCCTGCCGCTCAAACGCCGGCTCCAGGCGCCTGAGGCTTTCCTCCAGCTCCGAGCCGATGCTCACCAGTAGGGGCCGCCGCAGCCCAGGCAGCGGGGCTGCAGCCAGCACCAGGGCCGTGCTGGCGATGCCGAGGGAGAGCAGCCGGCGACGGGTCAGTGCTGGCCGGAGGGCGCTCACTGCATCACGCTAAGGGACCAAATCATGGTATGGACAGTGCTGGGCTTGGACATGGTGGGTTGGCAAGGCCGTTCCGCGCTCCCTGAGGCCCGAAGCCAAGCTGAGGCCCGGAGCCCAGCTGGCGCCCGGAGCCCAGCTGCCGCCTGGAGCCCAGCTGGCGCCCCAAGCCAAGGCCTGGGCCTGCCCGCTCCACGCGGCTTGGCGGGGATCGAACGCCCGCTCCAGCGGGTTCGCCGAGCCTTGCCGGGACTGCTGCTGTTGCCCCTCGCCAGCGGCTGTGACCTGTTCCCAGGTCGCGGCGAGACGATCACCATGCTGGTGGGCAGCGCCCTTGGGGAGGTGTGCGCCAAGGCCTCTCAAGCCATCAGCCAGAACCCGCCACGGCTTGAGGATGGCACCCGGGTGCTGCTGGCCTGCCGCAAAGCCGGCAGCGGCGATGTGGTGACGGAGATGGAAGGCCATGCCCGGGCGGTGCTGCAAGGCGGAGGCGATGCGGCGGATCCACGCATCCCCACCCTGCTTTCGGTGGATGGCGAGATCTACCAGGAGTTGCTGCGCCAACGCCTGCAGGCCCTGGCTCCCTCCCAGCCGATCATCCCCCCTCTGGCCGACACGCCGGCCCTGGCCTCCAGCCCGATGGTGCTGATGACCACCCCGGCCCTGGCCAAGGGGCTGCGGCGCCCCGATCCCTACCAGGCGCTGGCCCGCAGCAGAGATCACCGCCAGCTGGACGCGGCGGCCCCCTCCCAGCCGATCCGCTTTGTGCACACCGCTCCCACCCGCTCCAACTCCGGCCTGCAAACCGTGGTGGCGATGGTGAGCGAAATCGCCCGCAAGCCTCCCGACCAACTGCGGTTGGAGGATGTGCGCGCCAGCGCCCCCGCCTTCGCGGCCCTGGAGAGGCACATCACCCGCTACGGCAGTTCCACCCAGGAGTTGGCCGAAGCGATGCGGCGCAATGGTCCGTTTTGGGCGTCGGTGGCCTCGGTGTACGAATCCTCGGTGGTGGGGGCCAATGGCCAGCGGCAGGACGGCCAGGATCCGCTGGTGGCCGTCTACCCGCCGTCCACTTACACCAGCACGATGCGGGCGATCCTTCCCAATGCCCCTTGGGTGTCGCCGCGGGAGCGGCAGGCGGCGCGGTTGCTGATCGAGCGGCTCCAACAGCCCGATATCCAGCAGTTGGTGGCCCAGCAGGGCCTGCGCCCCGCCAATCCCGCTGTGCCGGCCAGCCGGGTGAGCCCCGCCAATGGCGTGGATCCCAAGGCCGCCTACAACTCGTTGCGGGCGCCGCGGCCGGAGGTGGTGGAGGCGATCATCCGCACCTGGCGCGATCAGGTCAAGAAACCCTCGCGAGTGGCCCTGGTGGTGGACAGCTCCGGTTCGATGGCAGGCGAAAAGTTGCCGGCGGTGCAACGCAGCCTGCAGGCCTATCTCAACCAGATCGGTCCCCGTGATGTGGTGGGGCTGATTGATTTCGACAGCGTTGTGCAACCGCCGCTGCTGGTGCGCGGCGGCGGCTCCGACCGGGATCGGGCGGCCTCCTTTGTGGCGGGATTGCGTGCGGAGGGGGCCACCCGCCTGTACGACGCCGTCCTGGCCGGGCGGAACTGGCTGCGGCAAACCCGCCGGCCGGGCGAGACCCTGGCGGTGGTAGTGCTCACCGATGGCGAGGATTCCGGATCCCCCCTCGGCCTCAACGGGCTGATGGAGGAACTCCGCCGCAGCGGCTTCCGCAGCGATGAACGCATCGGCGTGTTCACCATGGGCTACGGCCAACAAGGCGACTACAACGCCGAGGTGTTGCGCCAAATCGCCCAGAGCAATGGTGGGGAGTTCCTCGAAGGCACGGTCGACAGCGTGCGGCGCCGCCTGGACGACCTGCAACTGGCCTTCTGAATGTTCTCGCCGCTGTTTCGGATGGCTGTCCCCATCGCCTGGCCTAACCCCCTCGATCACCCGCTCGCCATGGCGGTGGCCGGCCTGGTGCTCGTGCTGCTAACCCGCCTGGCCTTCGCTCCCCTTTGGCTGGCGTTGCCGCTGGCGTTGGCGTTGGCCTTGGGGCTGGCGCAGGCCTTGAGCCGCTGGCGGGGCCGCGGCCGGCACGAGCGGCTGCGGGATCGGCGCGTCAGCGCCGGCATCGATGCCGCCTTGTTGCGCTGCCAACAGCTGGCCTCGCAGGCGGAGCTGGTGCGCGGCGAAGCCTTGGCCCGCTTTCAAAGCCCCGACCATCTCGAGGGGCTGGGACTGGTGCAACTGTGCTGCGAGCGGCTGCGGGCCTTGCCGCAACGCATCGCCGAACGGCGGCCCTTGTTGGAATCTGGGGGTGGCGTGTTGGTGAGCGCCGAGGATCTGGAGGAACGGCTGCGGCGCGAGGAGCTGGCCCTGCGCCGCGAAGGCTCCGCCACGTTGCGCCGGGAGCGCAGCGGCTTGGTGGGGCAGCTGCGCAGCAACCTGGAAACCGCCAAGTTGGGCATCGACGAGCGGGAGGGTCGCCTGCTGGCCCTCTCCACTCGGCTGGAGAGCATCGATGGCGGCCTGCGCCTGCTGCAACGCCAGGTGGAACGCCAATGGCCCAGCACCGAGGCGGGCGATTCCGCCATCAGCCAGGCCGTGGAGCCCCTCGATGAGGCCCTCGATCAGATCGAGGCCCTGTTGGCGGAGGGACATGCCCCTTAGCGGGGCTGGCTGAGCGAAGCCGCGGCACTGGCCGTCTCTCCCGCTGATTCGCCCGCTCACCCCGATCTGCCCTCGGAGCCAGGGGGCCAGGGGGCCTCAGGCTCCAGAGGTGTGAAGCGCTTGGCCAACCCGTTGGACCAGTGCCTCCCACGACGGCATCAGCCGATCGCGGCGCCGCGCTGGATCGCCTGGGTCAGCAGTCCCTGCTGGCCCACCAGCAACTCCCGCGCCAGGCTCACCAGTCCCACCCAGATCACCGGCGTCACATCGACCCCTCCGATCGGCGGCACCAAGCGGCGGGTGGCCGCCAACAGCGGCTCCGTGGCCGCTCCCAGCACCCGCAACCCGCCTCGGCTCAGGTCGATCTGGGGGTACCAGGTCAGGATGATGCGAGCCAGGAACAGCAACCCCCAGGTCGCCAGCGACAGCCCGAGCAGCAGGTGCGCCAGGGGCAGCGGGGCGAGGAAAAGGGGGGCCGTCACAAAGCTCTAAGCACAGGTTGCCGCAATCGTAAGAAGCCAGCCCGCATGCCTAGGATCAGCCGACGCCGGACCCCTCCCCTCTTCCCGCCATGACCCCATCCCTCGCCAACTTCCTCAGCAGCCTCGTCTGGGGAGCGGTGATCGTGGTCATCCCCATCTCCATCGCGCTGTTCTTCATCAGCCAGAACGACCGCGTCGACCGCCGTCTCTGAGGGCCTCCGGCTAGGTACGGCCCCCTGCGCCGATCATGTCCCGGCTGGGACTGGCGTGAGCCCTGCATTGCAGTGCCGCAACCCAGCCACCTTTCAACACGGCTTGAACGCTTGCGTTGGCGGCCCCGCGATGGGGTATGCCGTCATCAACAGTCCTGGATGGCATCAACACG
>JBIIIX010000293.1:0-3755 GCA_044234415.1 Cyanobium sp. | reverse complement strand
CCCCGCCACTGTTGCCCGAGCCGCCGTCCTCCCCCAGCGACTCCCGCCCTTAACTCCAGGGCCTGGCGGCTGGCGGAAGGCGGTCAGCCCCGGGCTCGGCGCGGCCGGCCTGCCGCGCCGATCTCCATGGGCCTGCGGTTGAGGCTTGTGCGCTGAGCGCTCAGCTGCGGCCGTCGCCCGATTGGCCAGCCGCATCGGCCCCGGGCTCCAGCTGGCTCAAGCGGGCATCGAGCTCTTGCACGGCCCGGATCAGCACCGGCAGCAAGCCGGTGTAGTCGAGCCCCAGCTCCCCGGCCGTACCCACCTCCGCCACCAGCTCCGGCAACACCTGGCGCACCTCCTGGGCCAGCAAGCCCAGCTGGCGGCCAGGGACCGCGGCGCCTCCCGGGCTGCCCGCGGCCTCCAGCGCCGGGTCGATCCGCCGCTGGCTGGCCTTGGGGGCTTGGTGCAAATCGGCGTTCGGCGCCTGGGGAGTGCTGGCGTTCTCTTGCGATTGACGCCAGTGATAGGCCCGCGGCTCCAGCTGGCGCAGCTCAGCGAGGCCGTAGGGAAGGGCGCTGATCGCGCATTTCAAGCGGGCATCGGAGCGGCTGATCCAGCTGCCGCCGCTGCTCAACCGCACCAGCTCCTGGCCCTGCCCATCGACGAAGCGATGCGGGAAGGCGGGGTCGCTGCCGCCATACACCTGGGGCCCATTGCTGGAGATCATCTCTTGCCGCGGTGCGCTGACGCGCCGCAGGCCATTCGCCAACAAGGCATCGAGCACAGTGCCGTTGGGGGCCACCCGGTAGGGCTCCGCCACGCTCTGCGCATCCACGCTGTTGTCCACCACCAGGCAGTCGCTGGCGCTCGCCTCCACCACGATGCCGCTGGTATAGCGATGGGCCGCATCGCTGCCGGCGATCGTGTTGCCGGAGATCAGGCAGCCGCGGCTGGCGCCCGAAATGCGAATGCCGGTGTCCAGCTTGGGCTGGCGCTCGAAGAACGACGTCCCGCCGTGCACGCTGCAGCCGCTCACCACGCAGCCGCCGCAGTCCTGCAGCTCGACGCCAACGCTGTTGTTGTACAGCGTCAGGCCATGGATCGTGCTGTTGCGGCAGCGCTCCAGCCGCAGGCCCTGGCTGGGGGTGCCATCGCCCGCCACCCCCAGCACCTGGATCCCGCCCGCCACCGCCAGGCCCGCGCAGTTCCTGGCGTCGATCGCGGCGCCGGCACCGCGGCTCGGCACGGTGTAGCCCCCCAAGATGCTCACGGCCGCGGGGCCGCTCAGATCCCGCAGGGCGATGGCATGGCGGTGGAAACGATCCACCAGGGGCCTCCGGATGTGGATGTTCCAGTTGTAATCGCCGGTGGCCGATTCGATCAGCCAGCCATAGTCGCAAGTGGCGGTTTCGCAGCGGTCGAAATACATATCGCGCACATCCGTGCCATACACGTGGAAGCCGATCGAGCGCACCCCCGGCGGCGCCCCATCGCCATTGAACAGGCATTGCACCACCTCCAGGCTGGCCTGGGGCGAGATGCCGGCGCCTGGCGGTGAGGCGACAGCATCGCAGGCGAAGCTGAAGCCCACATAGCTCCCGCCAACACTCTTGCTGCCGCGGCGCCAGTGCTCCACCACCACCCGCTCCAGCAGGGTGTTCACATGGCGCCACAGCCACACCCCGCAGGCCCAACCGTGCAGGCGCAGGTTGCGCAGGATCGCCCGCTGCACCGCCGCCCCATGGGCCGTGCTGCCGGAGCCATCGATGGCGATGGCGCAGCCTCCGGCGTTGGGATTGCGTTCATAGGCCGGCTCCACCCCCGGGCCCAGCAGGATCTCCAGGTTCTCCACCCGGATCCAGGCCGCCAGGCCGTTCGGCGGCGGCGTCAGGCGAATCGCGCAGCGGCCGGGTTGATCCATGCGCAGCACCGGCAAGGTGCCGCTGCCGATCAGGCCGCCGCCGCTGCGCCGCAACATCAGCGTGTCGCTGATCCGATAGGTGCCCGGTGGCAGCAGCACCAGCGGATGGGCATCAAGGGCCCGCTGGATCGCCGCCGTGTCATCGGCCTTGCCGTCGCCGCGGGCCCCGAAATCCAGGGCCGACACCGTCTCCGCCAGCTTCTCCTTGAGGTGGCGCTGCACGGCTCCAGCGCCGCTGGCCTGGAATCCGCTGCCGTGTTGGCCAAACAAACCTGATTGCCCCATCGCCAGCCGCTCCCCAGCCGAGAAGACCTCCAGCATGGATTTTGGCGGCGTCGTCCCCCCGCCTCAAACGTTGAACAGGAACTCCATCACGTCGCCTTCGGCGACGACATACTCCTTGCCCTCGCTGCGCAGCCAGCCGCGGTTGCGGGCCTCCACCAGCGAGCCGGCCTCAAGCAACTGCTGCCAGCCAATGGTTTGGGCGCGGATGAAGCCGCGCTCGAAATCCGTGTGGATCACCCCGGCGGCCTGGGGGGCGCTCATGCCGGCCTTGATCGTCCAGGCGCGGGTTTCCTTCTCGCCGGTGGTGAAGTAGGTGCGGAGGCCCAGCAACCCGTAGGTGGCACGGATCAGGCTGCGCAGGCCCCCTTCCTCCACCCCCAGCCCGGCCAGGAACTCGGCCCGTTCCTCCTCAGGCAACTCGATCAGCTCCGCCTCCACCTGGGCGGAGATGCGCACGGTGGCCGCTCCCTCCCGGGCCGCCAGGTCGACAACCGTCTCACAGAAGGCATTGCCATTGGCCAGGTCGTCTTCGCTCACATTGGTGGCGTAGATGATCGGCTTGGCGGTGAGCAGCCCCAGGGGCTTCACCAGGACCGCCTCCTCCGTGGACAACGCCACGCTCCGGGCCGCGCCACCTTGCTCCAGGGCCGCCTGGATGCGCTCCAAGGCGCCATCCTCCAGCTGGGCCTCCTTGCTGGTGCGCACCTGCTTCTTCAACCGCTCGCGCCGCTTCTCCACCTGGCTGAGATCGGCCAAGGCCAGCTCCAGGTTGATCACCTCGGCATCGCGCAGCGGATCGATCGAGCCCGACACATGAATGATGTCGTCGTCCTCGAAGCAGCGCACCACATGCACGATGGCGTCCACCTCGCGGATGTTGGCCAGGAACTTGTTGCCTAGGCCCTCCCCCTGGCTGGCGCCTTTTACCAGGCCGGCAATGTCCACGAATTCGACCCGGGTGGGAATGATCTCCTTGCTGCCGCTCAGGTCGCTGAGCTGGCGCAGGCGAGGATCCGGCACCGCCACCACGCCGCTGTTCGGCTCGATGGTGCAGAAGGGGAAGTTGGCGGCCTGGGCCTGGGCGTTGGCCACCAGGGCATTGAAGAGGGTCGACTTGCCCACGTTGGGCAGGCCCACGATTCCGGCTTTGAGCATGGCCGGAATCTAGGTGGCGCCGTGCGGCGCAATCCACCAGAGCCAAAGGCGGCTAGCCGAAATCGTCAGTTGGCGCCACGACCGGCGAAACTTGTAGCAGCTTGCAATAGAACGATTCACGCCCTCCCCCCCCTGCCCGCGCCTCCCTCGTCCACGAAGCCTGGGCCACCACTGGCCGCGGCGCCACTGACCGGGCCAGCACTGCCCGCGTCAGCACCGCCGGCGCCCTCACCGCCCGCGCCCTCACCGCCCGCGCCCTCACCGCCGACGCCGCTGCCGCTCGTGACCCCCGGGCGCACCCGCTTCTGGCAGCTGCGTGGCCTCTGGATCGGCGCCGGCCTGAGCCTGCTGCTGGCCGGTGGGGTGTTGGCCTGGCAGCGCCACAGCCAAGCCCCCCGCAATCTGGCCCCTT
>JBIIIX010000294.1:0-3755 GCA_044234415.1 Cyanobium sp. | reverse complement strand
GCGGGATATCCACTTCAAGGATGTTGCCGATCTTCGAGCCGGGGCCGTTGGTGAGGCAGACGATGCGATCCGAGAGCAGGACGGCCTCATCCACATCGTGGGTGACCATGACGGCGGTGAGTTGGTGCTCATTGCAAATCTGCATCAGCTTTTCCTGCAGATTGCCGCGCGTTAGGGCATCGAGGGCCCCGAACGGTTCATCCAGCAACAGCAGCTTCGGCTTGATCGCCAGGGCGCGGGCGATCGCCACCCGTTGGCGCATGCCGCCGGAGAGTTCCTGCGGCCGCTTGTGGCCGGCATGGCCCAGGCCGACCATGGCGATGTGCTCTTGAATCAGCGCCTTGCGTGCATCCTTGGCGAGGCCTGGAAACACCTCGTCGATGGCGAGGGCGATGTTCTGCTCGACGGTGAGCCAAGGCAACAAAGAATAGTTCTGGAACACCACCATCTTGTCCGGACCGGGACGCTTCACCGTTTCGCCATCGATCAGCACGCTGCCTGCGGTGGGAAGATCCAGCCCAGCGATCATGTTGAGCAGGGTGCTCTTGCCGCAGCCGGAGTGGCCGATCAAGGAGATGAATTCACCCTTTTGGATTGCGAGATCGATTCCCTTCAAAGCCAGGTAGTTGCCACCACCGCTGAGGGGAAAGTTCTTCTCGAGCTCCTGAACGTCGACGAGTGTCGTGACTGTCATTGTACTTCAAGCGAATGGAATCAGGGACTGAGATTGAGAGCCCACCAGCTGAACCCCACCACCAGGCCGCTCATCAAAACGAAACGAACGACGAGGAAGGAGAGAAGATTCTGGCGACGGGTGATGATGCGGTCGAAGGATTCGTAGCTGGCTTTGAGCGAACTTAGCAGCGAGGGAATGGCGTGAGTCTGCATCGAGTTGCAGGCGATGGGGCAGGTTGAGCTTGGGACGAAAACTCATGTATTTGCCGACAGACGCTTCTGTAGCCAGACCATGAAGCGATCGAGGATCAAGCCGATGGCACCAATCCAGATCACACCAAGCACGATGTCGGAAACGTAGCTATTTTGATAAGCGTCCCAGATGAAGAAGCCAATGCCGGGGGTGCCAGGCATCACGATCTCAGCGGCGATGATCGCTAGCCAGGCCAGGCCGATCGAGATACGCAGGCCGGTAAAAATATATGGCAGTGTCGACGGGATGAGCACCTTGGTGAAGAAGCGGCCGCTGGACATCTGCAGCACAAGTGCCACATTGCGATAGTCCTGAGGAATCTGGCGCACACCTTCGGCTGTATTGATCAGGATCGGCCAGATCGACGTGATGAAGATCACGAAGATCGCTGCTGGCTGGTTGTTCTGGAACAGCACCAGCGCGATCGGCACCCAGGCCAGCGGCGCCACCATGCGCAGGAACTGGAACAGGGGGTCGAAGGCTCGATCCAGGGCCTTGTTGAGTCCTACGGCGATGCCCACGGCGATGCCGACGACAGCAGCCAGGGAGTATCCAAGCGCCACGCGGCTCAAGCTGCTCATCGCGTGCAGGAAGAGGCCTTTGTCGAGACCACCTCGATCGAAGAAGGGATAGAACAGTAGTTCGCGGGTGCGCTCTTCGGTGAACAGGCTGAGGGGCCCGGCAAGCTGGGTGAGGCCGAGGCTGGCGCTGAGCTGCCAAAACAGCAGGAAGCCCCCGATTCCGAAGAGCGGTGGAAAGATCAGCTTGCTGTTGGTTTTCCACCACAACGCCAGGCCGGAGGGGGGCTTTCGATCCCCGCGGCTGGTGTTAGGTGCGGTGCTGGTCGTCATGGGACTGTTCCTGGAGAGGGAAGAGAAAGAGGCGATTCAGAGGCAGAGAAAAGACCAGGCGATGAAGCGATCTGGAAGGGGCCCGCCGCCGGCCTGGTGGACGGCGGGCCCGGGCGATCACTTCTTGATCTTCAACGAATCGAGATAAGCCTGGGGATTCGCCGGGTCATAGGTGATGCCATCAAAGAAGGTTTCCTTGCCGCGGCTGGAGCTTCTCGGGATCTCCTTGGCGGGCACACCCAACTCGGTGGCAGCCTGCTTCCAGAGATCCTCACGGGTGACCTTGTCGTTAATTGCCTTGGCCTGCGCCACGGTGTCGACGGTGCCCGGGAAGAACTTCCAGCGGATCGACTCGACCAGGAACCACTCAGTTAGGCTCTTGTAGGGGTAGGAAATGTTGCCGCGATCGCTGTTCCAGAACAGGGGACCCATGGCAGGATTGGTTTCGGCGACGCCAGCTGGGCCGATCTTGTACTGGCCTTTGAGCGCCTGCTGCAGCACGGACAAGGGCATGTTAAACCACTTGCGTGAGCTCAGGATCTTGGCGGCCTCGTCCTTGTTCTCGGGCTTGTCGAGCCACATCTGGGCTTCCATCAATCCCTTGAGCAGTGCCACGGCGGCTTTGGGGTTTTTGTCCACCCAATCAGCCCGTAAGGCGAGGTACTCTTCAGGATGTGACTTCCAAACCTGGGCCGTGGTAGCGGCGAGGTAACCGATGTTGTCCTTGGTGATGCGCGATGGCCAGGGATCACCCGTGGAGAAGGCCTCCATCGAGCCGTTCTTCATGCCCTGCAATGTTTCTGGAGCCGGCACCTTGAGCAGTTCGACCGCCTTGTCGGGATCGATACCATTGCCCGCCAGCCAATAGCGAATCCAGATCTCCTGGTTGGCCTTGGGGAAGGTGTAGGCGGCGCGGAACTTGCGGCCCTCCTTCTGGTTGAACTTCTCGAAGAAACCAGGCGAACTCTTGGCGAGATTGATGCTGAGATTGCCATCCTTCACAGAATTGGCGGCGGCGAAGCCATTGCCTTGGCTCATCAGCATGGCCAAGATGTACATCGGCACCTTCTTGCCATTGGTGATGGCGCCTTCGCTGATCATCTGGGGCATCGGCAGCTGCCACTGACCACCATCAATGCCGCCGCCGGCGGAACCCAGCACCACGTTGTCGCGGGCGGCGCCCCAGTTGGCCTGCTTGGAGAGATTCACCTCCATGCCCTGCTTGGCGAAGAATCCCTTCTCGACGCCGATCACCAACGGTGCGGCCTCCAGGATGGGGATGAAGCCAAGGTTGATGACCTGGGTTTCGAGGTTGGCATTCTTGTCGACTGCTATCGGGGGTGAGCTACCGCCGCCTGGGCTACTGCCCGGTGGATTCCCCAGGCAGCCGGCCAGCATCATGGAGCTGATGACGGTGCCGCTGAGCAGAGCGAGGAAACGACGACGCTTGGCCATGGGAGTGGGTGTTGGCAATGGGAAGGCAGATTGAGCGGTGCAATGCAGGCCGTCAATGGACTGAGACGAAGTCAGCGACAGTGGCACGAGGGAACAACCATGGCTGTACCCTGGAGTTCTGATATTGGTCCTGAACCCGCTATAGAATTGGGCTGCAGGCTCTGGACTATGGATTGAAGTTTGCAGGCCGCTCAGCTGTCTGGGTAACCCGGACCGCTGGCTGCAAATTTAGGAACCAGGTCTGCGGACTGGGTCCGTGAACGGAAGGGAGATGCCATCAGCTTGATAAGCGCTGGTGATCGAATCGGGGCTCGGACTGGCGCAGCCTTGCGCGGCCGGCTGCTGTCAACTTGGTGCACCTGCAACACAGCCGTGGCTCAGGATCTGGTGGGGCTGCGCTGCAGTAGCGGCAGCGCTTCCCGGATCATCAGCTCGTCGCTGCCCTCCTTGATCAGATAGCCCTGTTGCCTGTACAGCGATAGGGCCTTGGTGACCGTGAGCCGCGTGAGTCCGGAAATCTC
>JBIIIX010000291.1:0-3772 GCA_044234415.1 Cyanobium sp. | reverse complement strand
GGCCGGCGGCGATCCCGGGGCCGGGGCCGCTCCCGGAGCCGGGGCCATCATGTGGTGGTGGTGCTGATGGGGATCCAGCTGGGCCTGGGCCCGGCCACCGGCCAGGGGCGAAACAAGCAGGGCCAGAGCCAGAGCCACCTGTGCGGTGCGCATCGTGTTGTCGTCCATCGAACTCACCAAATACCATGCAGCCTCCCCTTACGGGAGAGTCAAGTGGTTTTGTCCGCCCCCCGCCCCGTCGCCCTGAAGATTGGCGAGGTGGCCCGCCGCTCCGGAGAAAGGCTGGGGTGTGGTGGTGACACCGTGGTCGGGCAGATCCATGCGGTTCAGGCGAACGTCCTGAAGGGGAGCGGCGGTGATCGGTGCAGCAGCGCGGCGAACTGCCCTGACTGTGTGGCCTCCAGTTCGTGGAGAGTCAAGGGCTTCCTCCCCCATGGCGCGGCACAGGCCGCTGTGGTGCCAGGTGGAGCGCAAAGCCGGCGGGCCATGAAGGCAACTGTTGCCAGGCTGTCCGGCAACAATGAACTGCCGGCCAAGGGAGTTGACGCGCGACAGTTCGCCGCCGCCAACCCCTGTGGCTGTCAGCGCTACTCCAATGGCTGGCGGGGGGTTGAGCGAACTCCGCGGTGATCTTCCGCTTCAGCTGGAGCATTCCGCTCAGCCGACGGACACCGCTGCGCTGAACGCCAGCGAGGTCCTGAGCGAGGTCGAAGTGATCAGGCTGGGGCCTCCAGGCAGTCGAGATCACGGTGCAACGCAAGCGACAAGATTCCGGTCTTGGCCTCGCCAATCAGGTCGAAGCCAAGGAACCAATTGGTGAGATCCAGTTTGGTGGTCTTGCATGATCGAGCCCGCCGTGAGGAAGGCCTGATGTGCGCAGAATCGGCACTGGTAGTGGTTGAGCCGTCGGCCGTAGCCAAGGTCATGCTTCTGGACGCTGCGGGGTGAACCTCTGCGGTATGAACCTCTGCAGTGTGAACATCTGCGGTATGAACATCGTGAGGGCGAACAGCCTGAGGGTGAATACCTGTAGCTATTCTAGTCTTGCACTATTTCCAAGGGCGCCTCACATTGCTGCTAAATCTCGTCAAACTAGTGGTACTTTATCGGCGAGAGCTTTTGTTCGAACTCGATGCCGTGACGCGCCAGGATCGGAGCCGTGTGTGCCTAACGCCTACGACATGGGATCAGCGCCAAGGCGCCATGTGGCAACTTGCTGGATCCCTGGCGCCAGCGCAAATAACGGTTTCTGTGAACAACCATGATACGCTCTGGTTGAAAGCAACACGCCGAAAGTCTCCAGCCACGATGCAATTGAACCCCCGCAGCTTCGCCTTTCTTGGTGTTCTCGCCGCGGGCTGTCTCGCGTTGCCGGTCGGCGCTCAAACCGTCACACCCAGCAGCGGCGTGTGGAGCACCACCACCAATGGAGCCACGGTCACCACCTCCACAGTCACCCTCGCCACCCCGCCGCCGTTCGCTTTCAGTTTCAACCAACCCACCAGCAGCGGCTCATTCCCAGCCACAGTGAACGCCACGCTGATGGGACTGGGCAACTGGGCCACCAACACCTACACCTACAACGGCCCGATCTATCAATTCAGCGGCGCCGGCACTCAGGGCAGCATTTCCAACCCCCAGCAGGGCTACATCGTGGGCCCCGCTTTCAGCGCCGGCATCGCGTCCGGCGCCAGCCTCTGGAACACCGGCGCCAGCTTCGCACCGCCCAGCAAAACCTCCCTGGCCGGCACGCCATCGCTGCTCACCATCAGCTCCAACGGCGCCCCCGGGGCCGACCCTGGAAACGGCGATAAGCCTGGTGGTGGCTCCTACAACGCCGGCGCCGGCGGCAGCGTCTCGATCACGCAGAACGCCACCTTGATCGAGCAGAACGCCACCTTGCTACCAACCTTGCTGCTCAGCGTGGCGGAAACAGCCATCCCCAGCGGCGTCAACATTCCCATCACCCCCTGGTCGCCCATCGGCAGCGCCATCCTTGCCACAAGCCAGGGTGGTGTGGGGTCTAACTCATCTTTCACAACTCTGGGGCCCGGCGCGGGTGGTGATGGTGGTGCCATCACCCTCAGCACCAGCCAAAACAGCACGATTGCGATTGCCAACAACGCCGGCGTGGGCACGGTGAACGGGATCACCGCGCTCTCCGCCGGCAATGACGGCGGTATCAACTACGACCCCGCCCCCAAGTACCCCCCCAACCAATCCGCACAGGCGATCTGGGGAATTGCCGGTGCCGGTGGCGCCATCAGCCTCAGCCATAGCGGCACCATCACCGACACCACCACCCTCACCAGTCCCTTCAGCAACAGCGGCAACCTCATCGGCATCGTCCTCGCCTCACGCGGTGGTTCGTCGGTCTGGCCCAGCGACAACGTGCAAATCAACACCTCGTGGACAGGAATTCCCGCCAACACGGGCTCTGGTGGCGCGATCAGCGCCTCCGTGGCGAGCGGTGCCGTGATCTCTTTGCAAACAGGAAATGCCGTTGGCATCCTTGCCGTCAGCGAGCCAGGCAATGGCGCGGCGGCAATCAAGTCGTGCAAAAACTGCGGTCTGAATACCTCCTACTTCGGATCCGGCGGATCGATCTCGATTGTCAATAAGGCACCATCGCCACGGGCAATGCCAACAGCCTCTTCTCCGCCGGCATCCTCGCCATCAGCTCCGGCAGCGACAACATCATTGATCCCTTCGGCAGCAGCACCGTCAGCGTCGGTGCCCTCGGCTTCGGCGGTGCGGTGAGCGTTGGCAACAGCGGCAGCATCAGCAGCAGCGGCAGCCTCAGCGTCGGCATGGCCGGCCTCAGCCTCGGCGCCGCCGGCATCGCCACCAACGCCGGCAGTGGCATCAACACCCTCGGCAACAACGGCGACTACGGCGGCAGTACCAGCAGCACCAGCGCCGGCACCACGAGCTCGGTGACCCTCAGCAATTCCGGCAGCATCACCACCCTCGGTGATTCCGCTTTCGGCATGGTGGCCCTGGCCACCCCCTCCGGCGGCTTGCTGCGCTCCGACATCAACACCGTCTTCGGCTCCAGCACAACGTCCTTCACCACCGGCCTGAGCGTGGGCAACAGCGCTTCCCCCTATGGCGCCAACGGCGGCTCGGTAACCGTGAGCCACAGCGGTTCGATCACCACCGGCAGCGCCTCCGGCGGCGGCAACATGGCCATTGGCATCCTGGCCCAGAGCGTCGGCGGCGGCGGTGGCAGCAGCGGCGGAAAGGGCGCCGCCGCGTTCGTGGGCGATTCCGGCGGCAGCGGTGGCAACGGCGGCACGCTGAGCATCAGCTCCTCCGGCACCCTCACCACCTACAACGACGGCGCCATCGGCCTGCTCTCCCAGAGCGTCGGCGGTGGTGGCGGCAACGGCGGCAACGCCGCCGGAATTTTCGTGGCCGTCGGCGGTCAGGGAGGCCTCGGTGGCTCTGGGGGTGCCATCGACCTCAGCCTCGGTGCCGCTTCCGGATCGGTCGGCGCGATCACGACCAGCGGCGATTTCGCCGCCGGTGTGCTCGCCCACAGCGTTGGTGGGGGGGGCGGCAACGGCGGCTACGCCAAATCCGCGGGCCTGTTCGTCTCCACCGCCATCGGTGGCGCCGGTGGCGGTGGCGGCTCCGGCGGCGCCGTGAACTTCGCCAACAGCGGCCAGCCCCTCATCACCAGCGGCAACGGCGCCCACGGCGTGCTGCTGCAGAGCATCGGCGGCGGCGGCGGCAACGGCGGTGGCGCCCTCTCCTACTCCGCGGGCTT
>JBIIIX010000049.1:0-14087 GCA_044234415.1 Cyanobium sp. | reverse complement strand
GGAGCTCCGTAACTACTCCATCGATTTCGGGGTGTGCATCTTCTGTGGCAACTGCGTTGAATATTGCCCTACGAACTGCCTTTCCATGACCGAGGAATACGAGTTGGCGGCCTTCGATCGCCATGCCCTCAATTACGACAATGTCGCCTTAGGCCGCCTCCCCACCAGCGTGACCAGCGATCCCTCTGTGTTCGCGCTTCGCGAACTGGTCTACCTGCCAAAAGGCGTGGTCGACCCCCACGATCTGCCCGCCGATGCCTCCCGGGCAGGCCAACGCCCCGAGCAAGTGTTGGCCAGCCTCCCCAAGCCAGCGGCAGCCGCCGCCCCAACCTCCCCCGATTCCGGAGCCCAGGCCTGATGTCCGTCGCTTCCACGACCCAGCTGATCTGCTTCCTGGTCCTGGCCGCCACCGTCGTGGTCGGCGCCCTCGCTGTCGTCCTGCTGCCCAACATCGTGTACTCCGCCTTTTTGCTGGGCGGCGTCTTCCTTGGGGTTGCCGGCCTTTATCTGCTGCTCAACGCCAGTTTTGTCGCCGCCGCCCAGATTCTCGTCTATGTGGGGGCGGTCAATGTGCTGATCCTGTTCGCGATCATGTTGGTCAACAAGCGCGAGGATCTTTCAGCGATTCCGACCTTGGGGCTACGTCGTTTGCTGTCAGCAGGTGTGTGCGGTGGCCTGTTGTTGCTGCTGCTGCGGGTGGCTTACGCCACAGCCTGGCCCAGCCCAGGGCCAACTCCGGTAGGTGAGGAGGCCACCATTCGCATCGGCGAGCACTTCTTCAGCGACTATCTGCTCCCCTTCGAGCTCGCCTCTGTACTGCTGTTGATGGCCATGATCGGCGCGATCGTGTTGGCCCGTCGCGATGTGTTCAGCTCAGATGTGATCACCGGCGAACCGGCCGATCAAGGTCTGCTCGAAAAGTCCCGCACTCCCTTGCTGCTCGAATCCCCCGCAACCCCTACCCCGCTTGAGGCCAGCCGATGACCACTCCCTCTTTTCTCAGCGATCTAAGTAGCGGCACGATTCCCCTTCAGGCTTACCTCACGATTGCCGCTACCCTGTTCTGTACTGGCGTGTGGGGCTTGATCAACAGCCGCAATGCCGTACGGGTGCTGATGAGCATTGAGTTGATGCTTAATGCTGTCAACATTAATTTGATGGCCTTCTCCAGCTACGTGGATGGCCAATTGGTGCGCGGCCAAGTGTTTGCCATCTTCGTCATCACGGTCGCGGCCGCTGAAGCGGCGGTAGGTTTGGCGATCCTGCTCTCTCTCTACCGCAACCGCGAAACCGTTGATATGGAGCGTTTCAACCTGCTGCGTTGGTAACGTCTGGCCCATGCGCCTGGAGAGGGTCTGGATCATCTTGCGCAGCGGCAGCCTCACGGCTCAACGCCAAGGCCACCGCTGTGCCAACGATCTACGCCGCCAAGGGGTGCAAGTCTGCCTTGCCGCCAGCGGCCTGGTTGACAATCCCTTCCCGGGATTGTTGGCCACCGAGCCTGACCTGCCCGATCTGGTGCTGGTGCTCGGGGGGGATGGCACCGTTCTCGGGGTTGCTCGCCACCTGGCTCCCTATGCCGTGCCGATCCTCTGCTTCAACATCGGTGGCAACCTGGGCTTTCTCAGCCATGACCGACGCTTGCTGAAGCTCAGCAGCTCAGACGCGGCGGAAGATCTCTGGACGCGGCTGCGCCAGGACCGCTTTGCCCTAGAGCGACGCATGATGCTGGAGTGTCGCGTCGAGCGCGGCGATGGCCCTGTGTTGCCAGCTGACATTGACGGCGAGGCCCGATCCGCTGCTGCCGAAGCCGAGCACGTCGCCCTCAATGATTTCTACTTCCGCCCCAGCCTTGAGGAGGTCTCCCCCACCTGCCTGCTGGAGCTCGACATCGATGGTGAGGTGGTGGACCAGTACCGCGGCGATGGCTTGATCATCGCCACCCCAACCGGCTCCACCGGTTATGCCATGGCCGCCGGTGGTCCGATTCTCCACCCAGGCATTGAGGCCATCGTCGTCACACCGATCTGTCCGATGAGTCTCTCCTCGCGGGCCGTGGTGGTGCCTCCTCGAGCGCAGCTCACGATCTGGCCTCTCGGGGAGAGCAGCCGTCGCGTCAGGCTGTGGAAGGATGGCGCCCACGCCACCATGCTGGAACCCGGCGATCGGGCGTTGATTCAGCGCTCACGCCACCCGGCCCTGTTCCTGTTGCTTGAGCAGAGCCCGTCCTACTACCGCACCCTCAGCCGCAAGCTGCATTGGGCTGGCAGCCTGGCGGCCGCCGAGCCGTCGCCGAACTGAGCCGAACCGCTCTCGCCCGGATGACTCCCGGCTCTGGGGTGATGGAGCCTGGCGGCTCAGCCGGCTTCTCTGTCCCAGCATGGGGGCGATCACCACAAGGTGGAGGCGCAATGGCCTTGGAGATTGAGCGGCGTTTTCTCGTTCAGGGCAGCGGCTGGCGGGATCAGGTGTGCTGGGAAGCCCGGTTGCGCCAGGGCTACCTGCGCAGCGACAGCGATGGCTTCACGGTGCGGGTGCGGCTGAGCTCAGCCGAGCCGTCTGCGCCCGCTCACGCCGCTGGCTGCGGCGAGCGGGGCGAAGGCCCGGGGTCGGCGTTGAAGTCTGCGTTGGCGACAACGAAGCCCGTGGAGCAGGCTTGGCTGACGCTCAAGGCGGCGCTGCCGCCAGCATCGCCCCCCGGTTTCGACGCCCCAGACCCGGCTGCCGGGGACCCGACAGCCGGCGATCCAACGTCCATCACGGTGGAAACAGGCTGCCTGGCCTCCCCCACCGCTCTCACACGGCTGGAATTTGAGTACGCGATCCCCCTCGCCGATGGCGAGCAGCTGCTGGCGCTGGCCGGCAGCCGCCTGGCCAAACGCCGCTATGCCCTCAACCTCGCGGATGGTGATTGGATCGTGGATGTGTTTGAGGCGGAGAACGCACCGCTGGTGGTGGCCGAGGTGGAGTTGCCCCACGCCGATGCAGCTTTCCGTCGTCCCAGTTGGTGCGGCGCTGAACTCACCGGCTGGCACCAGCTCAGCAACGCGGCGTTGGCCCAACATCCCTTGAGCCGTTGGTCGGCCGGACAGCGAGAGGCCCTGCTGGCAGGACAACCGCTCGGGCAGACCAGCCTCAAGCCTGAGGGTCGGTGGTGATGGCACAGCAGTTGAAGCCATCCCGACAGATCTTGCCGTTGTCCAAGGCCCAATTGAGCAAGGCGACGCGATTGCGCGCTCCAGTTTTGGTGAAGATATTGCTGACGTGGTTGTCAACCGTGCGCTTGCTGATCGTGAGTTTCAGCGCAATTTCTTGGTTGGTGAGCCCCGTGGCGACCAGTTCGATAATTTCAAGTTCCCGTTGCGAGAGATCGGCGCGCACGGAGCCGTACTCCCGATCAGCCGACCCAGGGCGAAGCGCTCCTGCCACCACGGCTTGCTGGTCTGGGCCATGGTCCTGGCTGCGGGGCATGGGGACCCAGGGATCGATCATCGGGCACTCCCTCAGCTGGTTGTTCACTGTAGGCAGCCTTAATGCCTGATGATGGCCTGGATCTTCTGGGGTTCTGAGGTGCTGCAGCAGGTGCTTGCCAGTGGCCAATTCGCCATCACCGCTGAGGTCACCCCACCCCGCGGCGGCGATGCCAGCCACACGCTTGAGGCAGCCGCCTGCCTGCGCAATCGCGTCCACGCTGTCAATGTCACCGATGGCAGCCGGGCCATGATGCGGATGAGCAGCATGGCGCTTTGCCGACTGCTGCAGGAGGCGGGCATCGAGCCCGTCCTGCAGATGACCTGTCGCGATCGCAACCGCATCGCCCTGCAGGCTGACCTGCTCGGCGCCCATGCCCTGGGCATCCCCAACATCCTCTGCCTGACGGGCGATCCGGTGCGCACGGGCGATCAACCCTGCAGTCGACCGGTGAACGACCTGGAATCGGTCCGGTTGCTACAGCTCGTCTCCCGCTTCAACGCTGGAGAGGATCCGCTCGGCGGCCAGCTGCCCGATGGCGGAACGCGCTTGTTCGCCGGTGCGGCCGCCGATCCCCAAACCCGCAGCTGGAATGGCCTCACATCGCGCATGCGTCGCAAACGGGAGGCCGGCGCTCAGTTTGTGCAGACCCAGATGGTGATGGATGGTCAAGCCTTGCGCCGCTTCGTTGACGAGATCACCGCTCCGCTCGGGCTACCGGTGCTGGCGGGGGTGTTCCTGCTGAAGTCAGCGCGCAACGCCCGCTTCATCAATCGCGTTGTGCCTGGTGCCTGCATTCCTGAGTCCCTGATTGAGCGGTTGGAGCGATCCGCCAATCCGGCCGCCGAGGGCGTGGCCATCGCCGCTGAGCAGGTTGTGCACTATCGCGAGATGGCCCAAGGGGTGCATTTGATGGCGGTGAAGGCGGAGGAACGCATTCCCGAAATCCTGGATCTTGCCGGCATTCGGGCGGTCGAATCTCAGCCTCTTGCCCTAGCGGCTAGTTAACAACCCTGTTGACTAACATTCCTGTTGATTAATCGTGCTGATGGCTCACAAGAACTAGACGAGAGCCCTTGTGCCTCCGATAGGCATCACCGGGTTGGTCTGGATTGGGTGATCAGCGCAAGGGGCTATTAATCGGATGATCAGCTGGCCTTACTCAGGGTGAGATCGTTACCGAGTAGCTCAGCCAAGGCCTTCTGATGGGCCGAAGGCTCAGCCACATCCAGGCGACGCGTATCGGTGATCAACCAGTCGAGCGAGGCCTCCTGCAGATCGATGTGATCGCCATTGCGGTCGACGCAGTAACGGCCAAACACAAGTTTTTCAACGAGTCGAACACCAGGGCCAATACGGGAATATTCAAAAATGATCGAGTTGTCGATGGTGGCACCAGCACAGATGTGGCAGCTTGGACCGATCATGGCGGGACCGATGATCGTGGCGCCATCTTCGATCCGACTCATGCCGCCGACGTAGATCGGCCCCTGAACTTGGATGCGATCCCAGTTGGCATCCACATTCAGGCCGACGTGAACGCCAGGACGCACCTCTCGGCCAGGTATCTGGACTTGTCGCACATGCCCTTGCAAGACGCTGCGGATGGCTTGCCAGTAATCAGGCACCTTGCCAATATCCACCCACTCAAACTCCATCGGCAGAGCAAAAAACGGGGCTCCGGCTGCAACAAGCTTGGGGAAAAGATCAGAACCGATATCAAAGGGGATACCACTTGGGATGTAGTTGAAAATCTCCGGTTCAAAAATGTAGATACCAGTGCTGATCTTGTCGCTTGCAGCCTCCTCAATGCTGGGTTTTTCCTGGAAGCGCAGCACACGATCATCCTCATCGGTGACGACTACGCCATAGCTGCTGACCTGATCGATCGGCACACGCTTGGTGATCAGGCTTGCCAAAGCGCCCTTGCTGCGGTGCCGGCGCACCGCTTCGGTGAGGTCAAGGTCGATTAGGGCATCGCCGCAGAGCACCACGAAGGTGTCGTCAAAGAAGGGCTGAAAATCTTGAATTTTCCTTAATCCACCAGCCGAGCCAAAAGCTTCTCCCAGCAACTCTCCATCTTCAATCCGGCCTTCAAAACTGTAAGCGATCTCCACACCAAAACGCTGGCCATCCCGGAAGTAGTTTTCAATTTGATCCGCGAGATGGGATACATTAACCATCACCTCGGTAAAGCCATGCTCCCGCAATAATTCCAGCAGGAATTCCATCACTGGCTTCTGCAGGATCGGGATCATCGGTTTGGGAGTTGTATGGGTGATCGGTCTCACCCGAGTGCCCTTGCCCGCCGCCAGGATCATCGCCTTCATCGGCGTCGCACTTTTGCGTTGTGGGCGAAAGCTTAGTGACCGCGGTCAGGCCGCCAGCACATTGCCAGCCGGCGTGGCAGCTGACCCCGATGGCATCCTGAGCTGCACAGGGCCTCTCTGGTCGTCTTCGTTCGGCAGGCAGCGCAGGCGCAGCGGGCCAAATAGGCCTCCCCGCTGATCCAGTTCCACCTTGCCCTGGGCGCAGAGAAACAGCAGGGCCCAGAACACGCCGACCCGATCCGCATCCAGCTCCTCCTCAGCGGAGCAGCTACGGACGTGATCGGCCCAGCTGGCAACCAGTTGCTCGAATCCCTGCCACTCCCCGTGTTCAGACTCACCGCCCCCCTCCAGACCTCCGCCCCCCTGCAGACCGCCGACGAGGAAGCGGCTGAGGGCGGCGGTGGTTTCGGGCAGCTTTTCGCGATGGGCCAAGGCCGCCACTTGGGCGATCGCCGCCCGATCGCTGTAGCGCCGCCCCCGGCTGGCGCGCGGCCCTCGGGATTGGTCCTGCTCCAGCTGGCTGGCGATCTCCTCCAGCTGGCGGATCAGTTCTCCCAGGGTGATGGGCCGCTGCAGAGGCGGTGGGGCCACCGGCCGACGCCGCAGATGCCGTTCCGGTCGCAGGGGCAGAGGGGGGGCCCCATCCGCCCAGCCCGCATCCGCCTCGGCGCACTCAAGCTCAAACTCCTGGGCGGGCTGGGGCGGGAAGGTGGAGGCTTCCAGCACCTCGGCCTTGAGGCCCACAAGCACCGAGGCCGCCAGAAAGGCCTCGCTGGTCTGCGACAGATCCTGTTCGTAGCTGCCACCGGAGGCGGCGATCAGACGGGGCACCAGGATCCGTTGGCGCAGTTGATCAAGAAAGCCGTCCACCACGGCGATCACATCGACGTCCCAAGGGTCGATGTCACCGCGCTCTGCCGCTTCCTGAAGAAGCCGGATGGCCAGCCTGGCGCCTGCTTCAGCCACGTGCCCTGCCCAGCCCCCGAAGCAGCGATCTCACCAAGGTATCGAGTTGAGCCGGTTCGGGCCAGTCCCTGAAGGAGTTTTCCCACACCACCTGAACTCAACCCCAATCCAGGGGTCTCGAACAGGGCAACCCGAATGGCCTGGGGAGCTGACGCTGCGTTCAGCGCGGACTGTCGCTGGCGGGGGAACCGCTGCTGCCGCCCGCCGCCGGCAGCATGGCCAGCTGGGCGTCCACGGTGGCGCGATAGCGCTCCAGATCGCTCTCCAGCTCTTGGATGCGCACCTGCTGAGATTCCAGCTCGCTGGTCTCCTGCAGGGTCTCCACCTTGCGCACGACACCCGTCCAGACCGCGAAGATCCAGGCGGCTGTGGCGCCGATGCCTCCGACGAGCAGGAGCATGGCTGCCAGGGGCAAGGTGAGACTCACCCCGGGGATGAAGTTCACGGTGGTGGCGGCGGTGTTCTCGAGGGTGAACATCACCATCGCCAGACCGAAGCTGAAGATCAGCAAAAAGTTCAGCTGACGCATGGTCGTCGCGGCAATCGCAGGCAACAGGAGCGTAGGAACACTCGCCTTGCTGCGCACCCCTCAGGCTGGCTCTGAATCGAGCAAGTCAGCCTTTGGTTGAGGTGCGGTGGGCTCAGCACGGGGACGCTGTGGGATCAAGAGGCAGCCGCCACTCAGCCAAGGCTAGGAGCGGTGAGCCCCCGGAACGGCAGAACCGCGGCGGCGGGCAGGCTGCGGATCAGCCGGCTCGCCGGCGGCGGGCCAACAAGGGCCATCGCCTGCTCTTCCCGCTGCACCAGCGTTTCGATGGAGGCGCGATAGCTGTCGGTGACAAGCCTCGGATAGAGGCCAATGCCAATGATCGGCACCAGCAGGCAGCTAATCACATAGATCTCCCGTGGTTCGGCATCGACCAGATGGGTGTGGGCCGCCAGTTCGGCATTCTCTTTGCCGAAGAAGATCTCACGCAGCATGGAAAGCAGATAGATCGGCGTCAAGATGACGCCGATGGCGGCGAGCACCGCGATTACCACTCGGAAACTCAGGGAGTAGGCCTCGCTGGTGGCGAAGCCCACGAACACCATCAGCTCGGAAACGAAGCCGCTCATGCCGGGCAGCGCCAGGGAGGCAAGGCTGCAAACGGTCCAGAGGGCAAACATCTTGCGCATCTTCTGGCCCACGCCACCCATTTCATCGAGTTGCAGGGTGTGGGTGCGGTCGTAGGTGGCTCCCACCAGGAAGAAAAGGCTGGCGCCAATCAGGCCATGGCTGATCATCTGCAGCATGGCCCCGCTGGTGCCAAGGGCGCTGAAGCTGCCGATCCCGATCAGGACAAAGCCCATGTGACTGATCGAGCTGTAGGCAATCTTGCGCTTGAGATTACGCTGGGCAAACGATGTGAGGGCGGCATAGATGATATTCACAACCCCAAACGCCACAAGCAGCGGGGCGAATTGTGCATGGGCTTGGGGCAGCAGCTGCACGTTGAAGCGCAGCAGCGCATAGCCCCCCATCTTCAACAGAATGCCGGCCAGCAACATGTGCACCGGAGCCGTCGCCTCGCCGTGGGCATCGGGCAGCCAAGTGTGCAAGGGCACGATCGGCAGCTTCACGCCGAAAGCGATCAACAGAGCCACATAGCAGAGCACCTGAAAGCCTGTGGGCAGGGCCTTGGCGGCGATGGTGGTGTACTCAAAGCTGGGGATGCCACCGCCAAAGAAGCCCATCGCCAGGGCCGCCAGCAAAATGAACAAAGAGCTGCCGGCAGTGTAAAGAATGAATTTGGTTGCCGCATATTGGCGCTTCTTGCCACCCCAGATCGCCAGCAACAAGTAAACAGGGATCAGCTCCAGCTCCCAGGCGAGGAAGAAGAGCAGCATGTCTTGCACGGCGAACACCGCGATCTGGCCGCCATCCATGGCCAGGATCAGAAAATAAAACAGCTTTGGCTTGAAGGTCACCGGCCAAGCCGCCAAGCAAGCCAGGGAGGTGATGAAGCTGGTGAGCAGGATCAGGGGCATCGACAGGCCATCGGCGCCCACGGACCACGCAAGCCCCAAATCCGGCAGCCACTGCAGCCGTTCGGCCAGCTGCAGACCGGGCTCGTTGGGGTCGTAGCCATTGAGATAGGCCCCCACCGTGATCAGGAAGGTGATCAGAGAGATGCCAAGGGCATACCAGCGCACCTTGCGCCCATCTCCCTCATCAGGGACGAAGGGGATGCACAAGGCGGCAGCGATCGGGAACAGGATCGCAGCGCTGAGCCAGGGGAAGGCCACAGACGGATCAGAGCGTCTGGCCGGAGTGTAGAAATCCTGGCCCGGCTGTCCCGAGCCGATGGGGGTTGTCACACACGTCCTGCCAAGCCCTGGGTTGGCGACGACCCCGGTTGGCAGCACCCCACTGACCTGGCGGGAGCCACTGACCTGCCGGGAGCCAGAGACCCAGCCGAGCGCCAGAGACCCTGCCGGGAGCGAGAGACCCAGCCGAGCGACACAGACCCTGCCGTGAGCCACAGACCTTGCCGAGCGCTGGATTCGCCGCCGGGGGCGGCGGACCCAGGGCCTCACCGCGCCCCAGGGCTTTGCCGCCTACTGGCCAAGCTGATCGCCAGCCCGCCTGGCTAGGGACTGCCAAACCACGGACTGAAAAGCCTCTCGGGTGAGCTGGTGTGCCCCCCTGGGGGTTACCTGCTCAGGGTTGCCTGCTCGGGGGATGTGGGCTCGGTGCTGCTTGCTCGGGGGTGCCTGCTCGGTGGTGCCTGTTCAGGGAGCAAGGATCTGAATGTGCCGCAGGGGGATCGCCTCGAGCAAAGCGGTGGCGGATCCCTGCACTCTCTCCGGCCGGGAACTCAACCGAGCACGCCGAACAACACCACCAGGCCGATCACGCCGCCGAAAACGATGAGCGCATAAAACTGGGCACGGCCTGTTTCGAAATATTTCAGCCCTTCGCCACTGCCGAGGGTGAGCAAGCCGGTGAGATTCACCACACCATCGACAACGCGGGAATCCACCTCCAGGACCTGGCGGGCGAGGCGACGGCTGCCCTGCACAAACAAGGCATCATTGATGGCATCCAGGTACCACTTGTTGGCCAAAAAGGCATTGAGACTGGGGAAGCGTGCGGCGACGCTGCTCCCCAGATCCAGGCGGCGCAAGAAATAGGCGAACACCGCCAGGCTGATGCCGCTCACAGAGATGGCCACGGAGGCGCCGGCGAGGGGCAGGAACTCAGCCCAGGAGAAGTGGGAGGCGAGATGGGCGGCCTCTTCAGGGTCGATCAACTGGGCAAAGCGGTTGTGCCAAGGGATACCGAGCAGACCGATCAACACGGATGGAACCGCCAGGATGGCCAGGGGGCTGGCCATTTGCCAACCCGATTCATGGGGATGGTCGGCGTGGTGGCCGTGGTCGGATTCGGCCAGCGTGGCTCCCGCAGCGGCCATCAAGCTGGCCTGGATGCTCTTGTCCTGGCCGCGGAACTCACCCTCAAAGGTGAGGAAATAGAGGCGGAACATGTAGAAGGCCGTCATGCCGGCGGTGAGGAAGCCCACCGCCCAGAGCAGGGGAAAGCTGCCAAACGCTTCGCCGAGGATCTCGTCCTTGCTCCAGAAACCAGCCAGGGGTGGCAGACCACTAATCGCGATGCAGCCGATCAAAAAGGTGCTGGAGGTGATCGGCATGAAGCGGCGCAAGCCACCCATTAAACGCATGTCCTGAGCGAGCACCGGTTCGTGGCCCACTACCTCCTCCATGGCGTGGATCACCGAGCCGGAGCAGAGGAAGAGCATCGCCTTGAAGAAGGCATGGGTGACCAGGTGGAACATGCCAGCGATCGGGGCGCCGCAGCCCATCGCCAGCATCATGTAACCCAGCTGCGACACTGTGCTGTAGGCCAGACCCTTCTTCAGGTCCATCTGCGTGAGGGCGATCGAGGCTCCCAGAAACAACGTGATGGTGCCGATCACGGCAATCACCACCTGAACAGCCGGGAATGGTGCATAGACCGGCTGCAGCCGGGCCACCAGGAACACGCCGGCGGCCACCATCGTGGCGGCATGGATCAGGGCCGAAATCGGCGTGGGGCCCTCCATCGCATCCGGCAACCAAACGTGCAGGGGGAACTGGGCTGATTTGGCCATCGGCCCCATGAACACCAGCAAGCACAGCAACACGGCGACACCGGTGGACAGGGTGCCGGAGCTCACCGCCTCCTGAAGACGGCTGCCAATCTCCTCGAACCCAAAGCTGCCGGTGGCCCAAAACAGGCCAAGAATGCCGAGCAACAGGCCGAAGTCGCCAACACGGTTAACCACAAACGCTTTTTGGGCGGCATTGGCGGCGCCATCGCGGTCGAACCAAAAACCGACGAGCAGATAGGAACACATACCCACCAGCTCCCAGAACACGTAAATCTCCAGCAGATTCGGGCTGATCACCAGGCCGAGCATCGAACTGCTGAACAGAGCAAGGTAGGTGAAAAAGCGCACATAGCCCTTGTCATGGGCCATATATCCATCGGAATACACCATCACCAACAGGGCGATGCAGGTGACCAGCGCCAGCATCACCGCCCCAAGCGCATCCACCCGGAAGCCCATCTGCAGGTTGAAGCTGCCGGCGCTGGCCCAGTTGAACAAAACCTCCGTGGCCCCCGCGCCACCGATTTGCTCCAGCAGCACCGCAAAGCTGAGCACCGCCGCCGCCCCGACGCAACTGATCAACATCAGGGCCACGGGTCGCTTCAGGCGATTGACGGTGCGGCTGAAGGTCAACAGGCCCAGGCCGCTGAGCGCCGCTCCCGCCAGCGGAAGGACCGGGATCAACCAGGCGAGTTCGGCGGCTGAAGGCATGCGGCGCTCGTGGCTGAAGCGACTGTAGGCAGCCCAGGCGACTGATCTGGGCAATGTGGCGGGCTCCCGATCAGAAATCGTTCAGCCGAGCCAGTGGGCCAGGGATGTGCGGGCGAAACTCGTTGCCCCTAGGCCGATGAAGCGATGGGCCCACCAAAACACCGCCACGGCGATGGCGATCCCCAGCTGGGCCGGCCGCAGAAATTCCGCCGGCACGAGAACCTGGCGACCATCCAGCACGGCCCGGAAGGGGATCAGCGAGGTGGAGCGCTTCAGCTCCTCGAACGCCGCTCCGAAGCGCTGGTGCAGCCGCCTGTCGCCGTGCCAGATCGCAAACAGATGGTGGGCGACCAAGCCGACGCAGGCCACCACCATAAAGCTGCTGCCGATCCAGAGCAGATGGGTGGCGCACCAGAGGATCTGGCCGATGGCCTGGGGATGGCGGCTGACGCGGATGATGCCGGTGGCGTAGAGGCGCACCTGGGGCTTGAGCACCGCCGGGATCTCGAGCAGGTTGTAGGTGGCGGGATAAAGGAATAGGAAGCTGATCGCCGTGCCGATCCAGACCACGGGCACGATCCAGGCGGCGTCCTGCAGATTCCAGAGCCGCAGCCCGTCGTACCGGTGGGCCAGGAAGTAGCCCACCACGATCACCGCCGCTGGGATGCTGACCGCGGCGAACAGCAGCCGCCACAGCCGCTCCCCGATCCGGTCCGCTCCCCAGCCGCGCAGCGCCGCGCCGCCGCTGTGCAGTGTGGCGAAGGCCAGCAGCAGCCCCAGCATCACCCAGCTGCTGTGGTGGAGCGGCGCGGTGGGGTCCAAAACGCTGGGCATGGCGACCGGCGGATGTGAAGGCGGGATTCTGACGATCAGGCAGCGCCCTTAGAGTCTCAGGCCCAACCCTGGCTCGGGGCCCTTCCTCTGCGATGGCGGATCTGCCCTTCACCCTCGACCAGCTGCGCATCCTCAGGGCGATTGCCAATGAGGGCAGCTTCAAGAAGGCCGCCGATAGCCTCTACGTGACCCAACCGGCGGTGAGCCTTCAGATCCAAAACCTGGAGAAGCAGCTGGATGTGTCGTTGTTCGACCGCGGCGGCCGCAAGGCCCAGCTCACGGAGGCGGGCCACCTGCTGCTGAGCTACTGCGATCGCATTCTCAGCCAGTGCCAGGAAGCCTGCCGCGCTCTCGACGACTTGCACAATCTGCGTGGTGGCTCGCTGATCGTTGGCGCCAGTCAAACCACAGGCACCTATTTGATGCCCCGCATGATTGGCCTATTCCGGCAGAAGTATCCAGATGTCTCCGTGCAGCTGCAGGTGCACAGCACCCGGCGCACGGGCTGGAGCGTGGCCAATGGCCAGCTCGATCTGGCGATCATCGGCGGCGAGTTGCCGGCCGATCTCAATGAGATGCTGCAGGTGCTCCCCTATGCCAACGACGAGCTGGCCCTGGTGCTTCCCCCCAAGCATCCGCTGGCGCGGCTGCCCGAGTTGACCAAGGACGATCTCTACCGGCTCGGCTTCGTCTGCCTCGACGCCCAGTCGACCACCCGCAAGATGGTCGACCAGCTGCTGGTGCGCTCCCGTCTCGACATCAGCCGCATCAAGATCGAGATGGAGCTCAACTCCTTCGAGGCCATCAAGAACGCTGTTCAAGCTGGCCTGGGGGCGGCATTTCTGCCGGTGGTATCGATTGAGCGGGAGTTGGCCGCTGGCAGCCTGATCCGGCCCCAGGTGGCGGATTTGCAGGTGCGGCGCCAGTTGAAGCTGATCAGCCACCCCGCCCGCTACTGCTCCCGGGCCGCCGAGGCCTTCCGCCGCGAGGTGCTGCCTGTGTTCGCCAGCCCCGACAGCCCGCTGCGCCAGATGGCAGCTGGCCCCACGGACGTGGGCGATTGAGGATCCCCATGGCCACGCCTCAACCGCTCAGAACTGATCGGCCTCCGGGGTGACACCCACGGAGTCGCCGGCGGCGCCCACGATCCCTGGCGTCTGGAACTTATTGCCGCTGATGTCAGTCTGGTAGACGCAGCGGACGACGGGTTTGTCGCGGATAGAGCCGATGTAAGCAAAGGTGTTCATGCGCTGCTTGCACTGGCGCATCTGCTCAGCGGTCACGGCGCCCTCCTTCTCCAGCACCGACCAGTTCTCGCGGCGAATCACGCAGCCCGGCTGGAGCGTGGGCTGGGTGACGAAGCTGCTGCTGGGGTTCATCGTGGTGTAGAGCTCCACGTCCATCACAAAGGCGCTGGCTCCCCACTGTTTGCAGAACTCCGGATCGGGCACTGCCATATCCAGCTGCTGGCTGCTGGCGATATTCCCTTGGTTGCCGGCGGTATTGCTGGAGATGGCTGTGCCGATGCCGATGCCGAGAACCAACACCCCCGCCAACACCGCGACGGTGGCGGTGTTGAGCTGCACCGCCCCCTTGCCTCCTCCAGGGGGCCCCGGGGGGCTGG
>JBIIIX010000290.1:0-3848 GCA_044234415.1 Cyanobium sp. | reverse complement strand
TGCCGATGCTACCCAAGCCATCGAAAATGCCCTCAAAGTTCTTGACCTAAAAGTGAAGCCCGTGAAAGCCAAGCAGGATGCGGCGCCGCGCCTGCAGACTGAATATCTCCTCTTCTTAAGCAATAGTGCACTTGCTGAACTTGTGGCTGTGATCCAGCAGCATCTTGAAGCACTCAATGCCGACAAGCCCACAAAGGAAGCCAAGAAAGCGATTGAGGCGTGCATCAGCTCTGCCTCGGCGGTGGATGTGGCCCTTTTTGGCCGGATGCTGGCGGATCGCAAGGAGCTGAAGGTGGATGCTGCGGCCCAGGTGGCCCACGCCATCTCCACCCACCGCGTCGATCGGGAGTCGGATTTCTTCACCGCTGTGGACGACTGGACACAAGCGGATGAGGCAGATGCCGGCATGCTCGGCACTGTCGAGTTCAACTCCGCTTGCCAATACCGCTATGCGGTGGTAAATGTTGATCAGCTGACCGAAAATCTAGGCGGCGATCGGGTGTTGGCCCAGCGCGGTCTAGTTGCGTTTCTCAGGGCTTCCATCCAGGCCATTCCAACCGGCCGACAGAACACATTCGCTGCCCATAATCTTCCCTCTTTTGTGGGGATCTCTGTGCATGACGGCCAGCCAGTGAGCCTGGCCAATGCCTTTGAGGTGCCCGTGAAGGCTGGCCAGCAAGGCCTGGCTGCCGCCTCAGTGCTTGAACTGCAGAAACATGCCCATCGGCTCCGTGATGCCTATGGGCTGGATCTCGCGCTTGACGTCATGGATCTGACAGGGGCTTGGCAAGGCGATACCAATCCCAGTTTGGAGGCGTTGCTTGCTTCGGTCGCTGCCAAGGTGGGAGTGGGCGCATGACCTCCACATTGCTGATTCCCCTGGTCGGCCCCCTGCAGGCCTGGGGCGTGGATGCCCGCTTCGATTTGCGGCAGACCGGTAGAGAGCCCAGCAAAAGTGGGGTACTCGGCCTCTGCTGTGCCGCATTGGGCCGCGATCGCACGGAATCCATCGAGGATCTTGTGGGCCTGTTGTTCGGCGTGCGTGTGGACTCTGAGGGACATTTGAGCCGTGACTTCCATACGGCAGAAAATGTGATTGGTGCTGGTGAAACAAAGCTACGCACCGTCGTCTCCGACCGATGGTATCTGGCACATGCCGCATTCCTGGCCGGATTCGAGGGACCCGCCGCCCTGTTAAACACAATCCACACCGCCCTGCAGCACCCCCATTGGTCCCTTTCGTTGGGTCGAAAGAGCTGTCCACCATCCATTCCACCCGGAAGTGGTGTCGTAATTGACCTTCCCCTCAAGGAGGCATTGCTGGGCCACCCCCCGCTCCTTGCAGCAGTGGAGAGTTATCGGCTCGTTCTTGAGGACCCCCTGGGCAGCCAGTCTCGCCCGGACCAGCCCTTGGGCCCCTTTGCGGAGCGCCGCTTTGGTGTTCGGCGTGTCACAACGCTTTTCGCGCCAGCACCTCCCAGTGGTGATTCACGCTCTCCTGCACCCTCACAAACCTTGGTTGTTCAGTGATGTCTCTCCTGCTCTATCAGCTTCGGCTGAATCTTGCCGATCGTGCTGTTCGCCGCGATCTCGCCAGCGCCTATGAAATGCACCGCACACTCTCCCGAGCTTTTGTTGATTCTGATCAAGGCCCTGTCAACCCATTTCTATGGAGGTTGGAGCCCAGTTCTGGCGACCAGGCTCCGCATGTGCTGCTGCAGTCCGCCTGCGAAGCTCGCTGGTCTGGGCTTCCCACCGGCTACATGCTCTCTTGCCAGGAGCGCCGCTGGGATCCCGCCGCCGTGTTGCACCCTGGCAGACGCGTGGCATTTCGCTTGAGGGCCAACCCGACAGTCAACCGCGTGCCCCAATCGGAGGGCAGCGCCGTAACGGCTGGCCAAAGCGCCCGGGGCCGCCGCAAGCGCTTGGGGCTGTGGCGCGAAGCGGAGCAGCTGGAGTGGCTGCAGCGCCAGGCGCAGCGGTTTGGCCTGGCCTCCGTGGAGGCGGCCGTGAGCGAGGCGGAGCGGATGCGCTGCCGTAAGCATGACGGCATGATCACCCTGGCATCAGCCCAATTTGATGGCCGGGCCGTGATTGCGGATCCTGTCGCCCTTGTGGCGGGGGTGTGTTCCGGCATCGGGCATGGGCGCATGCTCGGCCATGGCTTGCTTTCCCTGGCGCCGTTGAGGTCGTGATGGGGCGAGCCAATCTGCGCAGCCTGGCGCGCTACACCGACAGCCTTAGCCATGTCTACCTAGAGCATGCGGTGATCGAGCAGGAGGATCATTCGATCGCGGCCTTCACCCCCGATGGCCGCATTACATTGCCTGCTGCCAATCTGAGCAGTGTCGTTCTCGGGCCTGGCACCCGAATCACCCATGCCGCCATCAAGGTGTTGGCAGATTGCGGCGCTGTGATCACCTGGGCAGGCACGGACGGGTTGCTTTTCTATGCTTGCGGCCAAGCCAAGACACGGCTAAGCCAGGGGATTGAGGTTCAGGCCCGGTACTGGGCTGATCCCGCCCTTCATCTCCAGGTAGTGCGCCGCATGTATCAAATCCGATTTCAAGAAACCTTGCCAGCCACGCTGACTCTGCAGCAGATTCGCGGCAAGGAAGGTGTTCGCGTGCGCGACACCTACCAGCAGCTCGCCAAAACCTATGGGGTTGCCTGGAACGGCCGGCAATACGACCGCTCCAGCTGGGACTCTGCCGATCCGGTGAATCAGGCGCTTTCCGCCGCCAACGCTGCCCTCTATGCGATTGTTCTAGCGGCGCTGCACTCCTTGGGATACAGCCCATCCCTTGGTTTTGTGCATACTGGCAAGCAGCTCTCGTTCGTCTACGATGTTGCTGATCTGGTCAAAACTGAAACCAGTATTCCTGCTGCTTTCGAAGCAGCTGTGGCTGGGGCGGCGCAGGTGGAATCCAGGGCACGGCGCATCTTGCGCGACCGCTGTTGTCATGATCGCCTTCAGGACCGGCTAACGAAAATCCTGCCGGCGTTGTTCAACACACAACCTCCTGAGGATGAACGTGCGGTCAGTGATGCAGTGGGAGCCCTTTGGGATAGCAATGGCCCGGTTTCAGGAGGCATCCAATATGGACGTGATGATTCTTGAAAAGGTGCCCACCGTGCTGCGTGGTGAGCTCAGCCGTTGGCTCACGCCCGTCGGTGGTGGTGTTCATGTCGGCAGGGTGAGCGCCTTGGTACGGGATCAGCTATGGGCTCTTGCGCTGGCCAAAGCTGGCCAGGGCCGTGTGATTCAGATCTGGCAGTGCCGCGGTGAACCCGGCTACGCCCTGCGCGTCCATGGCCTGGTCGCCAGCCAACTCGTCGATCTGGAAGGCCTTCCGATGATCGCCATCAAAGACGCTGCCTGGCGCCAAGCCATGGAACGCTTTACCCCACGCCCCGGACACGCCATGCTGGATGGGTCTGAAAAGACTTCGGGCCCCTCGAACCTTTGAAAACCTAGTGTTTGCCAAGCGTTCTCCCCGCACGCGCGGGGATGGCCCGATCATGGTTCTCCAGTCGGTTCTTGAGGGTAAGCGTTCTCCCCGCACGCGCGGGGATGGCCCGGCCGAAACCGACGCCACCATCGAAGGACTGAAGGTTCTCCCCGCACGCGCGGGGATGGCCCGAAACTGGCCAAGACGAGGCTCATTGCCAAACTCCGTTCTCCCCGCACGCGCGGGGATGGCCCGGGGCATCGCACCCTTAGGGCGGCCAAATTGCTAGTTCTCCCCGCACGCGCGGGGATGGCCCGCGAATCGACGCAGTAGCCAGCGTCTACCAGGCGGTTCTCCCCGCACGCGCGGGGATGGCCCGGTTGGTTTCCTCGCAAG
>JBIIIX010000048.1:0-14317 GCA_044234415.1 Cyanobium sp. | reverse complement strand
GCACCCGCGGGCCCGGTTGATAGAGCAAGCCCAGCACGGCGAAGTCGGGATAGCCGGAGAAGGGGCACTTGCAGGTGAACTCCGGCAGCTTGATGCTGATCTCGAAGGGCCGGCCGGGACGGGGATTAGCGAAGCAGAGCAGCTCCGCCTCCTCGATCATCCGCTCGCCATAAGCAGGCGTGCGCGTGCGCTCGCCGGGGGCGGATGGGGCGCTTGGGGCGGCAGAGGCAGGCGGCAGTTCGCTGGTGGTCGGGCTCGGCGCCGCGCTGCTGGCAGCCCCTGGCAAGGTTGGCGCTGGCGTGGCGGGCGCAGCGGTCGCGGCAGCTGCTGAGGTCGCACCAGAGGGAGTGGTCGCTCCAGCGGCAGTGGTCGCACCAGAGGTAATGGTCGCGCCGGCGGCGGCGGCTGCGACAGCGTCAGAAGCAGTGGTCGCGCCAGCGGCGGCGATCCCACCGGCGGCATCGAGCCGGCCCACTGGCGCCTCGGCGGCCGGGGAGCTCTCCCTCACCCCCGCGCCCATGGCGAACCCGCCGTTGCCGCCTTCAAGCCCACCGTCAGGGTTAGCGAACTGGGGCGCACCGGCCTGGAGATGGGTGTTTCCGGCCTGGGCCATGGGCAAAGGGGGGGGGGGATGCTGTGCCAGTGTTCAGCCTAACCACGGCCTTGGTAGTGACCGCCACCCCTGAGGCTCGCCTCAGCCGGTTGAGTTGGTCAGCTCAGATCCTGGAGATCTGAGAGACTGCCTCCGGCTCGCCCGCCCCGCCTGTTTCCGATCCGCTTCCATGAAAAAAATCGAAGCCATCATCCGTCCGTTCAAACTTGAGGATGTCAAGATCGCCCTGGTCAATGCCGGAATCGTCGGTATGACGGTGAGTGAAGTTCGAGGCTTTGGCCGGCAAAAGGGTCAAGTTGAGCGTTATCGCGGGTCGGAGTTCACCGTTGAGTTTCTGCAGAAGCTGAAACTGGAGATCGTCGTGGATGATGAACGCGTCACTACGGTGGTCAACGCCATCCAAGATGCCGCCAAGACTGGTGAGATCGGCGACGGCAAGATTTTTATCTCTTCGGTGGATGCCGTGATCCGCATCCGCACCGGCGACCGCGACAACGAGGCCATTTGAACGGCAGCTGCGTGGCTCTGGCCGCCATCCCCGCCGCCTCCTGATCCGCCTGGCTCAGCGGGGCTTCAGCGTGGCGGCCACCAGCGCTTCGATCACTGGGCGCTTCAGGCTGGCGGGGGGCACCCTGGGGCTGAGCCAGAGCAAATACTCGTGGTTGCCTGCCGGGCCAGTGATCGGCGACGCCAGCAGGCCGGCGGCGGGCCAGTTCAGTTCCGTCGTCGCCGCCAGCACGCTTTCAATCGCGTCGACCTGAGCGGCGGGGTCACGCACCACGCCTCCCTTGCCCACCCGGGCCGGCCCCACCTCGAACTGGGGCTTCACCAACAGCACCGCTTCCGGCCCATCGGCCCCAGCGCCAGGCCGCAACAGCGCCCTCAGGGCAGGCAGCACCCGCGTCAGGGAGATAAAGGACAGATCGGCGACGGCCAGATCCGGCCAGGGGTCCTCCGACCCGTAGAGATCCTCGGGACGGAGATGGCGCAGGTTGCAGCGTTCTCGCAGCACCAGGCGGGGGTCGGTGCGCAGGCTCCAGGCGGTCTGGCCGTAACCCACGTCGATGCCATAGATGCGGCTGACGCCGCGCTGCAGCAGGCAATCGCTAAAGCCGCCCGTGGAGATGCCGGCATCCAGGCACACCCGGCTTTGCAGCGGAATCGGCAGGGCGTCAAGCGCGGCCACCAACTTTTCGCCGCCACGGGACACGAAGCGCGGCGGCAGGTCCACCCGCAGCGCCAGCTCCGGCCCCACCTCGACACCGGGCTTGTCCAATAAGCGATCACCAGCCCTCACCCGTCCGGCCCGGATCAACTGCTGGGCCTGCTGGCGACTCGCGGCCAGGCCGAGCTCCAGCAGGCGCAGATCCAGCCGTTGCCGGCGCCCCATGGCCGCTGCTCCCGGGAATCGGCGTGTACGCCACCATCCTGGCGAATGGCGGGCGGGCCATTGTGTTTTGGCTTCGGCATATGGATCTGCCGCAGAGATGCGGAAATGTCAACGAACGTCAGCGGAAATGGAACAAAAACGAATGTCCCCCCCGCCATTTGGCCGATCCACCGAGGATGCCAGCCATCGGACGCTTCCGGCCCATGGCCCCTCTCTCCTCTGTCACCCGGCTGCAACCTCGGCGCCAGCTGCTCCGCCGCGAGCCCGTTGGCCTTGGCCAGGCCCGGTCGCGGTTCGTTCAGCAGCCCAAGGCCCTGGCCGACGTGGTGCCCTTGCTCCAGCCGGGCAGCTTCGTGCGACTGCGGGACCATCCCGAGGATCTGCCCCCGTTTCAGCTGATCCAGTGCCACGGAGGGCGCTGCTGGGTGCGGCAGCAGGCCTGGGGGGGGCTGGTGCAGTGGGAGGTGGCCCGCCGCAGCCTCACCAGCGCCGCCTGAGCAGCGGCCAGGCAGCCCTGCCGCTGGCCTGGCGGGGAGCGCCGCCCGTAAAGCGCGAGGCCTCGCTGATCCAGGGCCTTCGCGTCGGCATTTGGGGCACCATGCCTGTTGCCCCAGCTGGGGACGACCCCAGCGGTCCTGCGGGCTCCGGGAGCTGAGGAATAAGTTTGGAGCGATGCTGTTGCCGGGCCTGCCTTGATCGAGCGCTACACCTTGCCGGAAATGGGTCGGATCTGGAGCGAGGAGGCCAAGTTCCAGAGCTGGCTGGATGTGGAGATCGCCGCCAGCGAGGCCAATGCCGAACTTGGCCGCGTGCCACTGGAGGCGCTCGAGCAGATCAAGCTGCGAGCGGCCTTCGAGGTGCCGCGAATCCTGGAGATCGAGGCGGAGGTGCGCCACGACGTGATCGCGTTTCTCACCAACGTGAACGAACACGTTGGCGATGCCGGTCGCTACATCCACGTCGGCATGACCAGCTCCGATGTGCTGGATACGGGTTTGGCGCTGCAGTTGAAGCAATCGGTGCAGGTGCTGCGCCAGGAACTGGATCAGCTGGCCGAGGCGTTGCGCCAGCTGGCGCGCCAGCACAAGGACACGGTGATGATCGGTCGCTCCCATGCGATCCACGGCGAACCGATCACCTTCGGTTTCAAGGTGGCGGGCTGGCTGGCGGAAAGCGAACGCAACCGGGAGCGGCTGGAGCGGCTGGAGCGGCTGGTGAGCGTGGGCCAGATCAGCGGCGCCATGGGCACCTACGCCAACACCGACCCCCAGGTGGAGGCGCTGACCTGCCGGCGGTTGGGGTTGGAGCCCGATACGGCCAGCACCCAGGTGATCAGCCGTGATCGCCACGCCGAGTATGTGCAGACGCTGGCGTTGGTGGCGGCCTCCCTGGAGCGGTTCGCCACCGAGATCCGCAACCTGCAGCGCACCGATGTGCTGGAGGTGGAGGAAAACTTCGCCAAGGGCCAGAAGGGCAGTTCGGCGATGCCCCACAAGCGCAATCCGATCCGCAGCGAACGGATCAGCGGCCTGGCCCGGGTGCTGCGGGGCTACACGGTGGCGGCGCTGGAAAACATGGCGCTCTGGCATGAGCGCGATATCAGCCACAGCTCCGTGGAGCGGATGATGCTGCCCGATTGCTCGGTCACCCTGCACTTCATGCTGCGAGAAATGACCGAGGTGGTGCGGGGGTTGGGGGTGTACCCCGAGAACATGAACCGCAACCTCAATCTCTATGGCGGCGTCGTGTTCAGCCAGCGGGTGCTGCTGGCGCTGGTGGAGAGCGGCCTGAGCCGCGAGGAGGCCTATCGCATCGTGCAACGCCACGCCCACAGCGCCTGGAACTGCGAGGGAGGGGATTTCCGCGCCAATCTCGCGGCCGATCCCGAGGTCAGCCAGCGGCTGACGCCGGCTCAGCTCCAGGAGTGCTTCGCCACGGATCTGCACCGTGCCCATCTCGACGTGATCTGGCAGCGGCTGGGGATCTGAGCCCAGGGTCGCAGTGCGGTAACCAGCTGCGCTGCTGTGCTCATGCTTTCAGCAAATCTGAGTCGCTTTCTGCCGGTGGCTGAACAGTTGCCAAGACAACTCTGGACAACTGCCAGCGCACCAGCCGCCGTCAAGGCTGCAGAGTGCGTCTCAGCAGGCAGCATCGACCCGGCGCTGGCTGACCCCTAGGAGCCTCTGCGATCGCTGGGAGCCTTAAGCGATCGCAGAGGCAGCGTAGTTTTTATCCATAGCCGCAAGGCTATTCAGCGTGGTATTCGTGCGGCACCCGCCGAAACCGCTGCGTTGTCTGAGCGAAAATCGCGGCGCCACCAAAGCCGTCCAGCCAGCTCTGAGCTCCAGGCCATCCCTGTCGTGGAGTCCAGTTGCGGTGGGCCCTCGAGCGGCTGATCGAACAGGATGCGGGTTCCGTTGCCGGGCCCGGCTTCCACCGGAGCGCCCGGATGCTGCCAGCTTTCGCCAGCCATGCCGCTCCTCGCCAGCTTCTGGATCGCCCAAGCCGATGCGCTCTACGCGGTGGTGAGCACCACCCTCCTGGTGGCGGTGGTGCTGCTGGTGCTGCGGCCTGGCCATCGCTGAGCTCGGCGAAGTGCGCCGCCATCGCCGCCAAGCGGCCGGCCGCGATGGCGGCCATCGACGTGATCATGGGGGCGCGAAGGATGAGGGCAACCCGAGATCAAGCAACCTCAGCTTGAGCCTCTGCCCACGCCACCATTGCCCGCTCCGCACCAGCGGGCCTCAGCTGGAAGGCGGCCCCCCCTCGGCCAAGCTCTCGCTTTCGCACTCGCTTTCGCGAAGCTCCCCATCAGGGACGAGCGCCTCGGCCGGCTGAGGTGGCGATGGCGGCAGTAGATCCTCCAGCTCGCACACGGGAAAGCGGTTGATCGCCCGCAGCGCCCGACGGGCCTTGCGGCGCAGCTCCTCGCTCACGGCCTCGACATAGGGCAGTTGGGCCAGCAGGTCGACCGTGCGGCGCAGCACCCGCACCACGTCCCCTTCATCCAGTGAGGTGGCGGCGATCACCTCGCTCCAGGAGGCGCCGCTGGCCCAGGCATGCACGAGCCCGGTGAGTTCCGGCTCCCACCACACCGGCACCACCACCTGGTGCTGTTCCTGCTGGCGGAGCAGCTGGCGGCGCAGGCCGCGCAGGTCGTGCAGCGCTTCCTCCACCGCTGGCGGCGGGGGAAACGCCGACCACAGATCCGGCCGGTTCACTTCCGTGGAGATCGCTTCCAGCACCGCTGCCAGCTCCGCCGGCTCCAGGCCATCGAGGTGGCCGCTGATCAGCGCCAGCCCCAGCCACAGCTCGTTGTCGCCCCGCAAGGCCGCCACGCTGCGTCCCACCTCCGTCGGCAGGAGGCCGTCAGCGCCGCCCAGGGCGCCGAAATGGCGCAGGATAGCGATCAATGCCAGCACCGTCTCCCAGTGGCGGTTGGCGCGGAAGTGCAACAGCCGCTGGCGCTCCTGCAGCTCCAGCTCCAGCTCCTCCATGCGGCGGCGGTGCTTCTTGAGGTGCTTGCGGTCGCCCCAGCGGTGGGCCGGATGCTGTTCCAGCTCCTGCTCGAGGAGCCGCACCTGCGCCGCCTGCTCCTGCACCTCACCGGCCAGGTCGTAGCGGGGCGTGTGCATGTCGTGGCGGCGCGCCATCGAGGCCACCGCCAAGGCCAGGCCGGCGCTGCTGTCGTCGCCATGGCGCAACTCGCCCGGATGCTGCAACGCGGGCGGATCCAGCTGCGTCACCTGCAAACAGCTGAGCTCAGCGTGCAGGTTCACCACCGCATGGCAGTTGAGCAGCACCCAGACATTGCTATCGGTGAGGCAGAGCAACAGCGGGAACTGCCCAGGGCCAGGCACCTTGTTCACCAGCACCGCCGGGGTCACCCGACCTTTCAGGGCTGGAGCCAGCAGGCTCACCAGGCTGCCTTCGCTGGCGAACTGCAAGGCCAGGGTGAGCTCGTGGGCCAGGGTCTCCTCGGCTTGCTGCTGCAGGGTGCGCAGCAGGCGCCTCTCCTCCCGCAGGCGGCCTCGTTCTTTTTCATAGGCCTCAAATGCCTCCCAGGGCACATCGCCGCTGCTGTCACGCAGGGTCTCCAGCTGCTGGCGCAGCTCGGCGATCGCCGCTTCGTCCTCCGCCAGGTCGAGATTGGCCAGGTAGCGGCCGAAGCTGCGCTCCACCAGCTCCCGCGCCTTGGCGAGGTCGTAGCGCTGCAACAGGTTGAGCACCATGCCGTAGCTGGGGGTGAACTGGCTCACCAGCGGATCGGCGGGGCTGGTGGCCAGCTGGCCCGCCTCCCGCACCCCCTCGAAGCGGCTCTGGACGGTCACCACATAGCCCTGGGAATCGAGCCCGCGCCGGCCAGCCCGGCCGGCCATCTGCAGAAATTCGCTGCCCATCAGCGGCCGGTGGCCCCGTTCCGTGCGCTTCGACAGGGCTGAGATCACGGTGGTGCGCGCCGGCATGTTGATGCCGGCCGCCAGGGTTTCCGTGGCGAACACCACCTTGATCAACCCCTGCTGGAACAACTCCTCGATCAGTTCCTTCCAGGCCGGCAGGACGCCGGCGTGATGGGAGGCGATGCCGCGCAGCAGCGCCTCCCCATGGCCCTCCCGCACCGCCTCGGGCGTGGCGGCCACAAACGCCTCCAGCCGGGCCTGGAGTCTGGCCTGCTCCGCGGCGGTCACGAGCGAGGCGCGGCCGATGTCACGGATACCCCTGTCGCAGCCGCGGCGGCTGAAGATGAAGTAAATCGCCGGCAGCATCTGGCGTTCAGCCATCTGGGCCACCACGAAGCTGATCGGCGGGGCCTCCGGCTGGGGCGGCCGCTGTTCCTTCGGGCCTTTGCGACGGGTGGTCTTCGGCGCACGCCACACCTTGCAATTGGGGTGCAGCCCGGTACCGGCCTCATTGAGCAGGGGATGCAAGCCCTTGGCGCTGCAGAAGCTGAAGGCGAGCGGCACGGGGCGGTGGTCGCTGTGGATCAGGCGCGTGGGGCCATGCACCTTCTCGATCCAATCGGTGAGCTGGCCGGCATTGGCCACCGTGGCCGAGAGGGCCACCAGTTGGATGGAGGAGGGGCAGTGAATGATCGATTCCTCCCAGACGGTGCCGCGCTGGGAATCGTTCATGTAGTGGCATTCATCGAGCACCACCGCCTCCACATCGGCGAGGGGGTCGTCGTCCGGACGGTCGATTTCCGCATAGAGCATGTTGCGGAAGATCTCGGTGGTCATCACCACGATCCGCGCCTCCCGGTTGAGGCTGAGATCACCGGTGAGCAGACCCACCTGATCAGCGCCGAACCGCTGGCGGAAATCGCGCAGCTTTTGATTGGAGAGCGCCTTCAGCGGTGTGGTGTAAAGCACCTTGCGCCCATGGGCCAGGGCGCGATGAATAGCGTATTCGCCCACCAGCGTCTTGCCGCTCCCCGTGGGCGCGCTCACCACCACGGAATGGCCCTGGTTGAGCGCATCGATCGCCTCGAGCTGGAAGGGGTCGAGGGGGAAGGGGAACAGCGCCTCCAGGTCGGGCCGGTTGCTGACGACTGGGGTCATGAGGCAATCCTATGGTCCCGCTCGGCCGGGGCGATTCGATCCATCACGCTCAGCGGTTCAAGCGCTGCATCTGCCAGGTCACGAACGTGCCCAGCGGACTCCACAGCAAATAGGGCAGCAGCAACCCCGCGGCGGCGTTGGAGCGCGGCAGCAACTGCAGCGCCAGAGCCAAGCCCACCAGCCAGCCTGCCAACCCGATAACCGTGCCGTTGGCCAGCCGCCGGCTGCGACAGATCACCAGCGTGTAGCTCTGCACCAGCAGCAACAGCGCCAGAAACAGCAGCATCAACCTCCAGCTGCCGGTGGCCTGCCAGCTCAGCAGCGCCGCCAGGTAGAAGCACACATAGATGCTGATCCAGATCAGCGGAATCCAGCGCTCGAAGCTGAGCCAGCGCGGTCGTTTCAGCCGCAGGAACCAGCGGAACTGCTCGGCCGTGGGGTTGAGGCCGGCGGCCACCAGCACCATCACCACCAGAATCACCAGCGCGGCGACCATCGCAGCAGCAGCAGATCGCTCCAGCCTGGAGCCGACCTCGCCATGGGGGCGGCTTTCGCCGCTTTCTCCTCGCCATTGCCCCAGGCCCCGCCCACTCGGGAGGATCGGCCGTGCGGGCGTCGCAGCCGTGGCCAGCCAGCTGCCACTCTCCAGCGCTTCAAGCCCACACCGCATCCGCGCAGACCCGTCGCCATCAGCGCCGGATCCAGGCGATGGGAAGGCGGCAACCGGCACCTAATCTTCCTGCCCCCGCGGCAGACCCGTGCAGATCTCTTACTTCCACACCTCGGAAGCCGTGCCGACGGTGCAGCCGGTCGCCGATGGAGGCCCGGATGGGGCTGTGGTGATTGATGTGCTGCGGGCCACCACCACCATCGCCTGGTCGCTCCAGAACGGCGCCGAAGCGATCCAGGCCTTCGCCGATCTCTCCGAGCTGGAGCGGGCGGCGGCCGCCTGGCCGGCGGGGCTGCGGCTGCGGGCCGGCGAGCGCGGTGGCTCCCGGGTTGCTGGCTACGACCTGGGCAATTCCCCCCTGGCGGTGACGCCGGAACGGGTGGCGGGCAAGCGGATCTTCATGAGCACCACCAACGGCACCCGCTCCCTGGCGGCCGTGCGCGATGTGCCGTTGCTCCTCACCGCCTGCCTGCCCAATCGCACCGCCGTGGCCCGGCGCCTGTTGGAGCGTGGCTGCGAGCGGGTCTGGATCGTCGGCAGTGGCTGGGAGGGCGACTACTCGCTGGAAGACAGCCTCGCCGCCGGAGCGGTGGCCTCCGCCCTCACGGAACTGGCGGTCTCACCCCATGTGGGCGTGCGCTTCGGCAACGATGAAATCCTGGCGGCCTTAGCCCTCTGGCAGCAGTGGCACAACGACACGGAGACCTGCCTGCGGGCGGCAAGCCATGGCCAGCGGTTGATCCGGCTGGGCGACCACGACGCCGATTTCCTCTGCTGCGCCGCTGTCGACAGCCTCACGGTCGTGCCGATCCAGGCGGAGCCGGGCGTGCTGCGGGCCAGCTGAGCGCGTCGACCAAAGGCGGCGCTCCCCCTTGTGGATCCGGATCAAGCCCTTAAAGTTCGCCGGTTCCGGATGAAGACGGTCGGTGAGCAGCTTCCTGACAGCCGCCTTGCAACTCACCAGCACCCCGGATCCCGATCTCAATCTGGCGGCCGCGGAAGAACTGATCGAGCTGGCGGCGCGACGCGGCGCCGAGCTGGTGGGATTGCCCGAGAACTTCGCCTTCATGGGCGACGACCAGCGCCGCCTTGAGCTGGCCCCCGAACTGGCGGAGCGCTGCAGCCGCTTCTTGGTGACGATGGCGCGGCGCTACCAGGTCACCCTGCTGGGCGGAGGCTTCCCCGTGCCGGCGGGCGAGAACCTCACCTTCAACCGGGCGGAGCTTGTCGGCGTGGAGGGGCAGCTGCTGGCCCGTTACGACAAGATCCACCTCTTTGATGTCGACATTCCCGATGGGGTCCCCTACCGGGAATCGGCCACGGTCAAGCCGGGCAGCGACCTACCACCGGTGGTGGAGGTGCCGGGACTCTGTCGCGTCGGGCTCTCCATCTGTTACGACGTCCGCTTCCCCGAGCTCTACCGGCACCTGGCGAGCACCGGCGCCGATCTGCTGATGGTGCCCGCGGCGTTCACCGCCTACACGGGCAAGGATCACTGGCAGGTGCTGCTGCAATCGCGGGCGATCGAAAACACCGCCTATGTGATCGCCCCGGCCCAGACCGGCCTGCACTACGGACGTCGCCAGACCTACGGCCACGCCATGGTGATCGACCCCTGGGGCATTGTTTTGGCGGATGCGGGGCAGGCGCCGGGGCTGGCGATGGCCCCGATCGACATCGACCATGGCGAGCGCGTCCGGGCCCAGATGCCCAGCCTGCGGCATCGGCGCCCCGGCTTGTTCTGACGACGGCCATGGTGAGGAGCACTTGGGCATGGCGGGCGGCCTGGGGCCTGGCCCTGGTTCTGGCGACCCTGCCGGCGCGGGCCGCCAGCAGCCTGGCCGCCTGGCGCCTCGGCGGCGATGGCACCCTGGAACTGCGCACCAGTCCAGGCGTCAACGCCCAGGCCTTTTTTGAAGAGGGGCCCCTGGGTCGCGGCCCCCGCATCTGGATCGACCTGCCAGGGGCTCCACTGCGGCCCCGTTCCCTCCCTGGTGGCGGAGCGCTGCGGGAGGTGCGCATCGGTCGACCGGATGGGGGCACCACCCGCCTGGTGCTGGAGTTTCAGCCAGGGGTCCGACTCGACCCCAACCAAATCAGGCTGGTGGGCACCGCCCGCGACCGCTGGCGCCTGGAGCTGGTGGGCCTCGGTGGACGGCCGATCACCCCCGTGGGGGAGGGATCGATCGAGGCCCCCAGCCTGGCCAGTGGCTGGCGCCCGCCGGTCACACCCTCCTGGATGCCTCGCCCAAGCGAAGAGCCGATCGTGCGCCGGCCCCTCTCCGGTGATGGCCTGCCCGAAGTTCCTCGCGGCCGCTTTCTGGTGGTGATCGACCCGGGTCATGGCGGCCCGGATCCAGGTGCGGTGGGCATTGGCGGCCTGAGGGAAACGGATGTGGTGCTGGATGTGGCCCTGCAAGTGGCCCAACTTCTGCAAAGCCGCGGCGTGCGGGTGTTGCTGACCCGCACCACCGAGGTGGATGTGGACCTGCCACCGCGCGTGTCCCTGGCCAACCAGAGCGGCGCCGATTTGTTTGTCAGCCTGCATGCCAACGCCCTGAACATGTCCCGGCCCGACGTCAACGGCATCGAGACCTTCTATTTCGAGGGCAGTCGCTCCCAGCGGCTGGCCAGGGCGATCCAAGAACAAATTGTGGCGATCTCGCCCGGCAGCCCCGATCGCGGCGCGCGCCCGGGTCGTTTCTTTGTGATTCGCCGCACCGTGATGCCGGCGGCCCTGGCCGAAATGGGGTTCGTCACCGGCAGCCTCGATTCGCCCCGGCTGGCGGATCCTGGCTTCCGCCGCCGCCTGGCCGTGGCGGTGAGCACCGCCATCCTGCGGGTCCTGGGAGGATCGTCATGAGCCTGCTGGTGGGACTGTTCGACAGCGGGCTCGGCGGCCTCACGGTGCTGCGCCATGTGCATGCCCTCTATCCCCATTCCCCCTGCCTGTACCTCGGCGACACGGCCCGGGTGCCCTATGGCCAGCGCTCCACCGAGGAGATCCGCGCCATCGCCCGCGAGGTGGTGAGGTGGTTGCGCCTCCAGGGTGTGGGCGTTCTGGTGATGGCCTGCAACACCTCCAATGCCCTCGCCTTCGACGTGGCGGTGGCCGAGGCCGGTGTGCCGGTGGTCGGGCTGATCGACAGCGTGGCCAGCGAGCTGGTGCATGACCGCATCGGCGTGCTCGCCACACCGGCCACGGCGGCAAGTGGCGCCTACCGCCGCGCCATTCACGCCTGCCGGCCTTCCGCCAAGGTGCTCGAGATCGGCTGTCCGGCCTTCGTGCCGCTGATCGAGGCCGGCGACCTCGCCACTCCGGCCTTGCGGGCCGCCGCCAAGGAGTATCTGGAGCCGCTCCTCAAGGCCCGTGTGGACACGATCGTGCTGGGTTGCACCCATTACCCGCTGCTGCGACCCCTGCTTGCTGAGCTCCTGCCGCCGGATGTGGAGCTGATCAACCCGGCCGTGGCGGCGGCCCAGCGCTTGGGCCCCCTCCTGGCCAGCCTGGGAGATGCCCCAGAGGCTGAGCGGCAAGACGATCCAGAGGCGCCACCGCTGCAGCGCACCCGCTTCTGCGTCACCGGTCCGGCCGAGGGATTCGCGACGGCGGCGGCCACTTGGCTGGGCAGCATCCCGCAGGTCCAACAGGTGGACCTCCGATCCCTGGCTCGCGCCTTCTAGGATCTGGCCACCGCGGAGGTCTGGTGGCGACCGTTGCAGAGCTGCTTCAGCCGGTCGAAGCCGACCTCGAGAGCCTTCTGGCCGATCTGAGAGCCCTGATCGGCGCTGGCCATCCCATCCTGCAGGCGGCGGCGGAGCACCTCTTCGCGGCGGGCGGCAAACGGCTGAGGCCCGGCCTGGTGCTGCTGCTCTCCAGGGCCATTGATCCCAACGGCCAGCTGAGCCCCCGTCACCGGCGGCTGGCCCAGATCACCGAGATGATCCACACGGCCTCTCTCGTACACGACGACGTGGTGGATGGTGCGGACACGCGCCGCGGCGTCGCCACGGTTCACAGCCGCTTCAACCACCGGGTGGCGGTGCTGGCGGGTGATTTCCTCTTTGCTCAGGCCAGCTGGCATCTGGCCAACCTCGACGACCTGGAGGTGGTGAAGCTGCTGTCGCGGGTGATCATGGATCTGGCCGATGGGGAGGTGCGTCAGGGCCTGAACCGTTACGACACGGGCCAGAGCTTCGATGCCTACCTCGAGAAGAGCTATTGCAAAACCGCCTCGTTGATCGCCAATAGCGCCCGCGCCGCCGGTGTGCTCAGCGGTCTTGCCGACGTCCACCTCGAGGCGCTCTATCGCTTTGGCCGCCAGCTTGGATTGGCCTTCCAAGTGGTGGACGACATCCTCGACTTCACCAGCAATGATCAGCAGCTGGGCAAACCCGCCGCCAGCGATCTGGCCTCCGGTTACCTCACCGCCCCCGCGCTCTACGCCCTTGAGGAGCGGCCCCAGCTGGCGGGCCTGATCGAGCGGGAGTTCAGCCAGGAGGGTGATTTGGAAGCCGCCCTTGAGTTGGTGCGTGGCTGCGACGCCATTCCCCGATCCCGGGCCCTGGCCGAGGGATTCGCCCGCGAAGCCCACGCGGCCCTGGCCTGGCTGCCGCCCTCAGAGCCGCGCAGCGCTTTGCGGGCTGTTCCTGAATTTGTGCTCAGCCGCCTCTACTGACGGCGGCGCTTCCCCCGGAAGCGTCGGTTCAGAACTCAACCGCGTTTAAGGATTCGATCAGCACCACCCCTTGGGGGAGGCAATGTGGATCCACCGCGGGGGTGTGGAGCACATGCACCCGGCAGCCTGCGGCGTCCGCGGCCTGGGCGCCCGCCAGGGAGTCCTCAAAGGCCCAGCAGGCCTGGGGCGCCACCCCCACCCGGGCGGCCGCCAGTTCGAACACATCGGGCGCGGGCTTCCCGGCACGGAGTTCAGGGTCGTCGCCATGCACCCGGATCGTGATCAGCCCCAGCCAGGGGTGAGGGGCCTCCTTCAAGGCAACCGAGGCCTTACTGCTGCTGGTGGCGAGGGCCATGGGCATGCCCTGGCTGTGGCAACGGCGCACCAGCGCTTCCGCGCCATCGATCGCCGGCGCCAAGAGCATCAGTTGCTCCGCAAGGGGCTGACGGATGGCCAGCAGGGCGTCCGTATTCGGACAGGCGAGGCCGGCGGCGTGGATCCAGCCAAGAACGATCTGGGCGCAGTCGCGACGGCGTCTGCCCCGCAGCTGCAACAACGCCGCCGGCTCCAGGTCCAGGCCGAAGCTGGCCGCCGCGGCCTGCCAGGCACGGGCATGCAGCGGTTCCGTGTCGAGCAGCAGACCGTCTAGGTCGAACAGGCAAGCGGCGGGAGGGGCCATGCCTCCAGCATGCCGGTTCATGGCGCTGGGGCCGTGGCGCTCAAGCAAGGGTTAGACCAGTGGATCACCGTTCTCCCGCTCCCGCTCGGCCAACCACTCCGCCTAACCCTGCTCCCCTTCCTGCTCCCCCAGGGTGGTTTCCAGGGTGGCGAGCAGTAGCTCCAGGGCGCTGCCGCGCTCAAGGTCCCGGCTCTGGACGGCGGCGATCCAGTCGCGGCAGAGCGATTCGATGCGGCGGTAGAGACGATTAGCCTGGCGCAGGTCGCGGATCACCCGCTCGGCACTCAGCACATCGTGCAGCTGGGGTTCTAGCCCCTCGCCGGCTGACCTCTGGGTGTCAGCTTGGGGCCCCACCACATAGCGGCGTCCGTCATCGCCGATGTAGCTCAGCCATCCGGAGGGGTCGCGGATCGGGCCGGCGTGGGGAGTGATCGGTTGGTCTTCCGTCGGGTCGCCCATCTCGTGTTCGGGGGGGCATACATCCATGCAAGACAAGCTATCGCGATTTGCCAAGCCAGGATTGTCAGATCCAAGCAAGGCGACTTTCGCGGTCGTTTGCTCATCGCTCTGGAGATCTTCTGCCAGGGTTCCCCGCCCGATCCAGGTAGAAGCACCTGATCCCACGCCGAGCCCACTGGCCCCGCGAGCTTCGCCGCTGGTCAGGCTGGTGCCCGTGGGCTCAGATCACAGCAGATTGGCCGCCAGTTCGGCCAGGGCGGAGCGTTCGC
>JBIIIX010000289.1:0-3885 GCA_044234415.1 Cyanobium sp. | reverse complement strand
CGCCGCGATCGAATCCAAACTCGATGCCTTGTTGCTCAGTTCCGATACCTCCTCGCCGATACCCCCCGCAGCCGACTCCAACTGAATCAAGCCCTGGCCATGCTGCTGGAGGATATCCGAGATTCTGAAACCTAGGCAAAACTCGAACCACTGATTCTTGGGTCCGCTGGTGAGACAAAGACCTGTCGACCGCGATTAACAACTTGGCACCAGTAAGAACTTGTCACCAGTAAGAGCTCGGCACCAGCTAAGCAGAGGCTTGCAGCCCCGGCCCCCGGCCTTTCACCTCCTTCAGCAATCCCGGTTGTTGCTGTTGCATGGCCCATAGATCCAAGGTGCTCTTGTGGGTTGAACACCACTGGCAAAGACGTGGCCCAGATCGCTCCTCCTGGATCTTTGCCTCTGCAAATCCGAAACCGAGGGCCGGATGGTGAGCGTGTACAGCCGGATTCTTGGCAGCGTGCATCGCGAGCCGCGCCAGTGGACCGAGGCCTGCATCGTCCTCGATCAAGCGCCATGGCTGAGCAAGCAAATGCCCGGCGTGAACGCTGCGGGCATTGTTGTGGTTGCGGATGGAAGGACAAGAGCAGTTTCAATAGCTGTAGTTCGCCACAAACAGGCTGGTGTCATCGGAGGGTTCGCTGCCGGCGATGTAGGCGCCTCGGCTGGCGGCACCGTTGGCCCGGGCGCGGGCCAGCAGGGCGGCCTGGCCGGCGGCCACGTCATGGCCGGCCCAATGCTTCAGGCAGGAGTGCTGCAGGGCCCTGCCGAAGGAGAAGCCCAGATGCCAGGGGGCGAAGCACTGGGCCGCCGCCTGGTTGATGGCATTGAGGCAAAGGCTGGCGTCCTCTTCCGCCAGGCCGCCGGAGAGGAACAGGATCGCCGGTACGGCTGCGGGCACGCTGCGGCAGAGGGTGCGCAGCGTGTATTCGCCCACCTCTTCGGGCGAGGGCTGATGGGGGCAATCGGCACCGGCGGTGGTCATCGAGGGCTTGAGCAGGCTGCCCTCCAGGTACACGCCGTTCAGGGCCAAGGCCTCATAGACGCTGCGCAACACCCATTCCTGCACCGATGCGGTGGAGGCGATGTCGTGATCGCCATCCATCAGGATCTCTGGCTCCACGATCGGCACCAGCCCCTGCTCCTGCACGGTGCGGGCGTAGCGGGCGAGCCCCCAGGCGTTTTCCCGCACCGCCAGCTCACTGGGGCAGCCATCGGCGTTGATGCGCAGCACGGCGCGCCATTTGGCGAAGCGAGCGCCGGCGGCGTAATAGCGCTCGGCCCGCTGGGCCAAGCCCTTGAGGCCGGTGCACCAGGTTTCACCGGCAAGGGCGCCGGCGAGGGGTTCGACGCCCAGGTCCACCTTGATGCCGGGAACGATCCCCTGCTCCTGGAACAGCTGCACGATCGGCGGGCCCTCGCCTCCCGCGTCGGCGACGCTGGCCTGGAACAGGGTTTCCTCGTAGAGGATCACGCCGCTGATCGCGAGCGGCAGCTCGGCGGTGGTGGCGAGCAGGGTGCGGTAAGCGCGGCGGTTGGCCTCCGTGTTCTCAAGTTGGATCGCCTCGAACCGCTTGCCGATGGTGCTGGTGGATTCGTCGGCGGCCAGCAAGCCGGTGCCTGGCGCCGCTAAGGCGGAGGCGGTGGCGGCGAGTTCGTCTCGGAAGGCGTCGAGGGTCATGGAGAGGGCGATGGCGGAAGGGGAAGGGCTGAGGGGGCTGGGGGGCGAAGTGGGCTGATGGAACGGTGGTGCGGCGGGGCTGGGCGGGGACGCGAGTTCCCGAAACCTAGAAGCCCCTGGCAACGGGCGCCGCTAAGCCATGGGAGGCAATGCTTCTGCCGCTGCCGCGTCGGCGTTCAAGGTTTGCTGAGCAGGCGGAAGCCCTGCAGAAAACGATGTTGGATCATGGGGCCGTGGCGTTGTTGCTTCGCGATCAGGATTGCAAATCCTCCACGAACTCTGAGCAGGTGGCGCCGCTGGAGATCAGCAGCTGATCCCGGGCGCGGGTGCAGGCCACGTAGAGCAAATGGCGTTCGGTGGTCAGCACGTCATCCAGGTCGCTGTCGTCGCTGATGGCCTTGATGCGTTCGGCGTTGGGGATCACGTCTTCATCGCAGGCCATCACGATCACGGCGCGGAACTCCAGGCCTTTGGCCAGGTGCATGGTGGACAGGGTGGCCTTGCCGCCGAGGCGCATGGCCGAGGGCCGCAGTCGCTCGTAGGCAAGCTCGGCCAGCTGGAGGGCGGCCTCGGCGCGGGGAATTTCGGCCTCGCTGCGCACGAACATGCCGAAGTCCCGGGGGCTGAGGCCTTCGCCGCGGCGCTGCTCGATCCAGGCGGCCACCGCCTCGATCTCAGCGTCGGGATCGTCGCATTCGCGGATGTCGGGCTCAGGACCGTTGAACACGGAAATGGCGCCGCGGCGGTCCTGCACGTTGCCGTCCACGTCGCGGGATTCGGGATCCAGAAGCACGTCGGCCTGGCGGCGGATCTGGTGGGAGGTGCGGTAGTTGATTCGAAGGGTGCGCGAGCGGCCGCGGATGTCCACGCCGTATTGGGTCCAGGAGAAGGGCTGCTGGAAGATGCGCTGACCCAGATCCCCCGCGAAGAACAGGGCATCCGTGCCGGTCCCCGCCAGGGCGGTCAGGAGACGGAGTTGGGCAGCGGTGATGTCCTGGCATTCGTCCACCACGATGTGCTGATAAGGGCGGCCGCCGCTGCGGTGGAGCTGCTCTGCGGTGCGATGGAAGAGCTGGTGGGGCGTGATCTGGCCTGAGCTCTCCAGCGCCTGGAGGACAGCGGCAAAACCCTCCCAGAGCAGCCGGCGCTTGGCCTCATGGAGGCGGCTCTTGCGGCCGAGGCGGCGCACATCGCGATAGCTGTCCCAGTCAGTCAGTCCGAAGGCATCAACGATCTCGCTGAACTCCTCCACCACGAAGCCCTCGCCATAGACGCGGCTGATCTCCGCCGGGGCGTGCTTCTGAATCAAGGCGCGTAGCTCCTCAGAGGCGATGAGCCGCGGTTTGCTGAGCTGGGCGGTGTGCATCCGCTCGCCAAGCTCCTGCATGGCCAGCACATCCAGTCGCTCAATCAGGCTGGGTTCCCCCTGGATCAGGCGATGGAGTTTGTCCTGCAGTAGGGCCGCGAGGGGCTCGGAGAAGGTGGTGAGCAACACCCGGGCTTCAGGGTTTCGGCGAGCCAGATGCACGGCGCGGTGTAGGGCAACGACGGTTTTGCCGGTGCCGGCAGAGCCCTGCACGCGAGTGGGGCCATTGAAGGAGCGGCTCACCCAGTCGGCCTGGCTGGGATGGAGAAAGACGATCCAGCGCTCCCAGGGGTAGTCCAATGCCCTGGCCAGCTCTTCGGTTCCGGTAAGCACCCGGAAGCGGCGCTGGGCATCGGGATGTTCGAAGGGATTGCTCTGGTCTGGCTGCCTCACCTCTGGCTTGGCGGGTGTGGTGCCAGTCGCCAAATCAATGATCGCTTCGGCGGCTTCACCGGGGAGGTGGGAGGCGATCACCAGCAGCAGGTCGTCGTCCGCTGTGCGGACATCGGGGATCCATTCGGCCGGAACGCCGTAGCTGAGCAACTCCGCTTCGCTGAGGTTGGAGAGGGGCCGCTGGGGCTCAGGTGCCGCTGCTCGCTCGGCAGGGACATGGACGGGGATCTGGATCTCGCGAACGGTTTCGCGGATCTCAATGATCTGGGCGGCACCAGTGACGGGATGGGTTTCGATCTTGCGCCGCGAGGCCCAGTCGTAGGCGGGGTCGTGATGGTCGACATAGCAGAGCATCACGCTGCTATCAACCCGATGGAAGATCAGCCGGATGTCAAGGCTGGCACGGGCAGACCAGAAGTTTTTGTCTTTGATGTTGGCAAGCCGA
>JBIIIX010000288.1:0-3890 GCA_044234415.1 Cyanobium sp. | reverse complement strand
TCACGTCCACCCCCCAGGCATCCATCGGCACATCCGCGGCCCCCAGGCTGGTGACGCAGTCGGCGATCGTGAGGGCGGTGCCGTGGTCGCGCACCGCCGCGGCGATCGCCTGCAGATCGTTGATCACCCCGGTGGAGGTCTCCGAGTGGGTGAGGATCACGGCCCGGATCTGCTTGGCCGTGTCTTCCTCCAGGGCGGCGCGGAAGGCGGCGGGATCCAGGGGCTGGCCCCATTCGGCCTTGATCACCTGCACCTCAAGCCCGTAGGCCTTCGCCACCTTCACCCAGCGCTCGCCGAACTTGCCGTTGTCGCCGCACAGCACCCGATCGCCGCGGCTGAGGGTGTTGACGATCCCGGCCTCCATCGCCGCCGTGCCACTGCCGGTGATCACCAGCACGTCGTTGCTGGTTTGGTGCAGCCACTTCAGCTGCTCCGTGGTGCGCCGCACGATCGCCTGGAAATCGCCGCTGCGATGCCCGATCGGATGGCGACCCATCGCCTTCAGCACCGTCTCCGGCACGGGCGTGGGACCGGGGATCATCAGGGTGAGCTTGTCCTGCATAGCGAGGCGATCGGCTGGGGCGCCGCGGCGGCACAATCGCCCACCTTAAGAAAAGGTGTTTCCAGCGGCCCATGACGCCCTCCTCCGACCCAGCCGAACGGCCCCGCGGCTACACCCTGCCCGTGTGGGTGGCGGCAGCGGCCCGGGCCGCCGTGACCCAGCTGCTGGGCGATCGCTTTTGCGCTGAACAACCCCTCCCCCTCGATCCCACTGCCCCGGATGGCGAAACGGCCCTGGTGCCAGTGGTGGCCGCGGCGCCCCTGGGTGACGGCCGGGCCCTGGGGGTAGCCCGCTGCGAACCCGGAGATGGGCTCGATCTCACCCGCGGCCTGGTGGTGTGGGTGGAAGCGGCCTGGCATGGCCTTGATCCCAGCGAGCCGTCCCGCTGGCTTTGGCTTGAGGCCGGAGAGGGCGTGGGCGTGCATGCCGACTCCCGGGCGCTCTGCATCTCCGCCTTCGCCAGGGAGCTGCTGGAGCGCTCCCTGGCGCCGCTGTGCCCCGCGCACCAGGGCCTGCGCCTGCGCGTGATCTTCCCGGCGGGACGCCGCCTGGCGGAGCGCACCAGCAACGCCGCCTTCGGCGTGGTGGAGGGCTTGGCCCTGATCGGCACCCAGGCCGAAACCCAACTCAGCGCCACTCCAGATCAGCTGCGGCACACCTTGGAGTCGCTGGCTCGCCGCACCTCCCCCGCCGATTTCGGCGGCGATCTGGTGTTGGTGATCGGCGAAAACGGCCTCGACCTGGCGCCGCGCCTGGGGCTGCCCGCTGCCTTGTTGCTCAAAACCGGCAACTGGATCGGCCCGGTGCTGGTGGCGGCCTCCCAGCAGGGCGTGCGGCGGCTGCTGCTGTTCGGCTACCAGGGCAAGCTGCTGAAGCTGGCCGGCGGCATCTTCCACACCCATCACCACCTGGCGGACGGCCGCGCCGAAGTGCTCACCGCCTTCGCCGCTCTTGAGGGCCTGCACGGCACCGCCCTGGCGGAGCTCCATGGCGCCCCCACGGTGGAGGCTGCCTTCCAGCAGCTGCGGGCCCGCGACCCGGAGCTGGCGGCGCGCCTGGAGCGGCGCTTGGCGGCGGCCATCGAGCACCGCTGCCTGGACTACCTGCAACGCCACGGCGCCCCCGCCCCGCAGCTGGGGGCGGTGCTGTTCGACCGACAGCGGCGGGTGTGCGCCCAAGGGCCGTTGGGGGCGTTGTTGTTCAGCCAACTGGCCGGTGCGCCGTAGGGTGCACATCAACCATTGATATGTCCGTGTCCTCTCCTGCGGTGATCGACCCGGCCAGCGGCTCCCGCCGGCACCCGGCCATCGTGATCCTCGATTTCGGATCGCAATACTCCGAGTTGATCGCAAGGCGCGTGCGGGAGACGGAGGTGTTCTCCCTGGTGCAGTCCTGCACCATCGGGGCGGAGGAGCTGCGGGCCCTGGCGCCCCGCGGGCTGATCCTCAGCGGCGGGCCCGCCTCCGTGTACGAACCCGGGGCCCCGCAGTGCGATCCGGCGATCTGGGACCTGGGCATCCCCGTGCTCGGGGTGTGCTACGGCATGCAGCTGATGGTGCAGCACCTTGGCGGCTCGGTGGTGGCCGCCGGCCGGGGGGAATACGGCAAGGCGCCGCTGCGGGTGGACGACCCCACCGACCTGCTCACCAACGTGAGCGACGGCTCGACGATGTGGATGAGCCACGGCGATTCCGTGCAGAGCCTGCCGGCCGGCTTCGTGCGCCTGGCCCATACCGAAAACACCCCCGAAGCGGCCATCGCTGATCACCAGCGGCGGCTCTATGGCGTGCAGTTCCATCCGGAGGTGGTGCACTCCAGCTGTGGCATGGCGCTGATCCGCAATTTTGTCTATCACATCTGCGGTTGTGACGCCGACTGGACTACCGCTACCTTCATCGATGAGGCCACGGCCGATGTGCGCCAGCAGGTGGGTGATCGGCGCGTGCTGCTGGCCCTCTCCGGCGGCGTGGATTCCTCGACGCTGGCGTTTCTGTTGCATCGCGCCATTGGCGATCAGCTCACCTGCATGTTCATCGATCAGGGGTTCATGCGCAAGGGTGAGCCCGAGTTTCTGATGCAGACGTTCCGGGATAAGTTTCACATTCACGTGGAATATATCAATGCTCGCGAGCGCTTTCTTGAGCGCTTGGTTGGCATCACCGACCCGGAGCAGAAACGCAAGCTGATTGGCACCGAGTTCATCCGTGTCTTCGAGGAGGAAAGCAAGCGCCTCGGCCCGTTCGACTATCTCGCCCAAGGCACGCTCTACCCCGATGTGATCGAATCCGCCGGCACCGACGTCGACCCCCGCACCGGCGAGCGGGTGGCGGTGAAGATCAAGAGCCACCACAATGTGGGCGGCCTGCCGGACGACCTGCGCTTCAAGCTGGTGGAACCGCTGCGGCGGCTGTTCAAGGACGAGGTGCGCAAGGTGGGCCGCAACCTTGGCTTGCCCGCTGAGATCGTGGGTCGCCATCCCTTCCCGGGCCCAGGCCTGGCTATCCGCATCCTGGGCGAGGTCACGGCGGAACGGCTCAACATTTTGCGCGACGCCGATCTGATCGTTCGCGAGGAGATCAACACCACCGGCCTCTATGACCAGATCTGGCAAGCGTTCGCCGTGCTGCTGCCCGTGCGCAGCGTCGGGGTGATGGGCGACAAGCGCACCTACGCCTATCCGGTGGTGCTGCGCTGCGTGTCCTCCGAAGATGGCATGACCGCCGACTGGTCGCGCCTGCCTTACGACGTGCTGGAGCAGATTTCGAATCGCATCGTCAATGAAGTCAAGGGCGTCAACCGTGTGGTGCTGGACATCACCAGCAAACCCCCCGGCACGATCGAGTGGGAATAGGGCAGCAGCCGGGCTGACAGCCTCCCCACGAGCCGCTTCCGGCCTGGGCCTGGCGCCGGGGGGCAGGGCGGGCCTTTCTCGCCCGGGCGCTGAGGGTTTCTCCGCAGCTACGGCACCAAGGAACGGGAGTTCACGGCGATCGAAAGGCTGCCAAGCCGGGTGGTGGTGCCGCTGAAGTTGGCGATTGGCGAGTCCAGCGTGGCCAAGAACGTCGACGTCGCCACCCGCAGCGGCTGGTTCAGCTGCCGCTCGGTCCCGCTCCCTGGCAGCTGGCCGCCCTGTGCTGCTCTGCAGCACACCGGCTTCGCGCGGCGGCTGCCGCTGGGGGAGGGGCGGATTGCCACCCATTGACCTGTGCAGATCTCGCCCAGGTCAACCATTCCCAGGTCAAACACTCCCAGGTCAAACACTCCCAGGTCAAATATGGCCAGATCAAATATGGCCAGATCGGCCTCGCCGAGAACGGCCTTGGCAACC
>JBIIIX010000287.1:0-3918 GCA_044234415.1 Cyanobium sp. | reverse complement strand
TGCCTCCCCCGGGCATGGGGTGGATGGATCCCCAGCGGCTTCTCCCCGACAGCAGTTTCGACTGAATCAGCACGCAATCCGTCGAGATGCCTGATCTGTATCCCTTGGCTTCGCGACGGTGATGCCGTGGGAAGTGCGGGCTGAGATGGTTGCCCTGCTGGTCAGCCGCGGAACCGAAATCGCCACAGCAAGATCATGGCGGTGGAGGTCTTGGCCCGTTGATGCCATCCTGAGCGCGGCGTGGTGCCGCCAGGGCCATTTGCCGAGATCAAGGAGCAGCTGGATCGGTTCGGCGTCGCCCCAGAGCTGTTGACGATCGAGATCACGGAGCTGGCCGTGCTGCTCCCACCCACGGCTGCGTCAGCGCCTCGTGCTGCTGCGACAGCGCGGTATCCGCATCCGGGTATCCGCATCCGGCTGGACGGCTTTGGTACCGGCCATTCCTCCCTGTCCCTGCTGAGCGAACTGCGGCCGCGTCAATGAAGATCGATCGCTCCTTGCTGAGGGTGCTGGAGCGCAATCCTTCCTAGGCTCACTTGTTCGTGTTGGTGATCACCAACCTCACCAACCTCACTAACAGCCTCGACATCGACCGGGTGGGCGAAGGCGTGGAGGATTGGCCCAGCTGCTGTACCCTAGCGCCACTGGGCATGGATCAATTCCAGGGCGATCTGGTATGTGCCGCGCCCCTGGAGGGAGATTAGCGGCCTGTCGGCTGATGCCAAATCCCTGGCTTGGGGTCGAAATACCTCCACTGCCGCTCTGTACTAAGCCTAGGGTTGCATATTGTTTTAAGCTTGCCGGTGGTGGCAAGGCCTCACACATAAATGATTTTCCCATTTCCCGGGTGAAATCCCGAGCGACTGGTCTGCGTTTGCGTTTTTTTTGGATGTTGGCGTGAATGGTGGATGCTGCGGCCTGCTGGTAGTTTTGCGCTTGCCTGGGGCCATCGGCTGACCCAGCGATGGAGCCCACCACCAGCCCCTCGAAGGGCCCCATCCACTGCCTGGGTTTTGTGCCCGGGGTTCTCCTCTCCCGCTATTTCCGCTCCACACGCTTCCATGACTCCTGCCTCCGCTGGTCCGCTGGCCCTGCAGCCGCTGAGCACGCCGCAACGGGAGATCTGGTTCGACCAGATGCTTCACGAGGGAGTGCCGCTGTACAACATCGGCGGCTACGTGGATCTGCCGGGGCGGATCGATCCGGTGCTGTTCGTGGAGGCGGTGAACCTGCTGGTGCGGCGGCACGACAGCCTGCGGCTGTGGCTCACGGCGGAGCGGGATGAGGATGGCCTGCCCCTGCAAGCTTTCGTGGATCCCTGGCCCGTTAAGGTGCCGCTGGTTGACGTGTCGGGCGAGGCCGATCCCGAGGCGGCGGCGCAGGCCTTCATGCGACAGCGCTTTGAGCAGCCCTTCGCCCTGGAGGGCCAACCGCTGTTTCGCTACGACCTGGTGAAGCTGGCGGAGGATCACTATTACTGGCTGCTGCAGTACCACCATCTGATTGTGGATGGCTGGGGCATCGCCTTGCTGAACCGCTCCTTGGCGGAGCTTTACAGCGACCTGGTGGCGGGTCAGCCTCCCGCGCTGGAGTCTCCCTCTTATATGGGCTATATTGCTGATGACAGTGCCTACGTCGAGTCCGCCAAGTTTGAACAGCAGCGGCTGTTTTGGCGGCAGCATCACCCGCAGCCTCCCGAGCCGCTGCTCACGCCCTTCTACCGCAGCCGGTATGGCGGCGATCTGGTGGGGAGCGGCTGCGAGCCGATGACTCTCTCGCGAGCTTTTTACGACCGCCTTGGCAACTTGGGCCAAGCCCATGGCGCAACCCTGTTTCATGTGTTGTTGGCGGCGCTGTATGTCTATTTTTGCCGCACGGGGCAATGCGACGAGCTCACGATCGGGTTGCCGGTACTGAACCGCGCCAACGGAACGTATAAGCAGACGGCTGGCTTGTTCGCCAACCAAAGCCCGGTGCGATTCGCCTACGGCCGGAACCTCACCTTTGCGGACCTGCTGGCGCGGATTGGCTCCACCCTGAAAGCGGTGTACCGCCACCAGCGCTTTCCTGCCAGCGAAATCCGTCGCACCGTCGGAGCGGGAGCCGGCCGTGCCCTGCTTGTTGATGTAGGCCTCTCCTACGAAAACCATGATTACGAGTCCGTCTTCGCCGAAATAGACGGCCGTTGTACCTTGCTGCTGCATTCCTGGGAGCAGGCCCCCCTGCAGCTGTTCGTGCGCGACTTCCACGCGGGTGGAGATGTTCGGATTGATTTTGTCTACAACCAGGCCTACTTCACAGCCGAGGACATCCAGGCACTACAGAAGCGCTTTCGTGTTGTGCTGGAAACCGCGCTGCGCGATCCGCACGGGACGGTCGCAACCTGGCCGATCCTGCCACAAGAGGAACGGCAGCTGCTGCTGCGGGATTGGAACGCCACCCAAGCGGACTACCCGCAGGATCAGTGCGTGCACCAGTTGGTGGAGGCGCAGGCTGAACGGACCCCTGAGGCTGTGGCCTTGGTGTTTGAGGAGCAATCGCTGAGTTACACGGAGCTGAACGCCCGAGCGAACCGCCTGGCCCATCACTTGATTGCTCTCGGGATTCGTCCGGACGACCGTGTAGCGATCGGCGTGGAGCGGAGCTTGGAGATGGTGGTGGGCCTGCTGGCGATTCTCAAGGCCGGCGGAGCGTACGTGCCCCTGGATCCGGCCTATCCAGAGGAGCGATTGGCTTTCATGCTGGAAGACAGCGCACCTGTGGCGCTGCTGGTGCATGGAGCGACGCGGGAGCGCTTTGCCGGCCTGGCCGGGGCAGTACCCATGATCGACCTTGAGGCGGATGGGGAGGCCTGGTCGGAGCTGAGCGCGGCCAATCCGGAGCCGGCTTCTCTTGGCTTGAGGCCTAACCATCTGGCCTACGTGATTTACACGTCGGGTTCCACGGGCAGGCCCAAGGGGGTGATGGTGGAGCATCGCGGCGTGTGCAACTTGGTGGCAGCGCAAATTCGGGAACTCGGCCTGGGTTTGGACAGTCGTGTTCTGCAATTTGCCTCCATCAGCTTTGACGCCTGCGTCTGGGAGGTGTTTGCAGCTCTCTCCTCAGGAGCTGTTCTGCATCTGCCATCACCGGCAGTCAAGCTGGTGGGAGAGGACTTGGTCACCACAATCGCGCGTCATGGACTGAGTCACGCCACCTTGCCGCCCAGCGTTCTGGCGACGCTACCGGATGGCGAGCGATTAAGCACTCTTGGCACATTGACTGTGGCGGGTGAACGCTTGCCGGAAGCGCTGGCCCGCCGCTGGGCCGCCGACCGGTCTTTGATCAACGCCTACGGCCCCACCGAGGCCACGGTGTGCGCGACGCTCCATCTTTGCGCGGCGGATGCCTGCGGTGATCCGCCCATCGGCCGCCCAATCGCCAACACCCGCATCTATGTGCTGGATGGCGATGGCCAACCTGTGCCAATTGGCGTGGCTGGAGAGCTGCACATCGCTGGTGCCGGAGTGGCGCGTGGCTATCTGAATCGCCCGGAACTGACGGCGGAACGCTTCCTGCCCGATCCCTACGCCAATGAACCAGACGCTCGCATGTATCGCACAGGAGACCTGGCGCGCTGGTTGCCGGACGGCAACCTGGAGTACATCGGCAGGGCTGACTTTCAGGTCAAGATTCGCGGCTTTCGCATCGAACTGGGTGAGATCGAGGCGGCGCTGCGGGGCTGCCAGGGCATTCGTGAGGCGGTGGTGCTGGCCCGAGAGGATGGAGTTGGCGAGAAGCGACTTGTCGCTTATGTGACGGTTGCGGGCAGAGCGGGCACGGTTGCGGGGGACGTGGGTACCACCACGCTGCCTGCCGTGTTCAAGGCCCAACTGCAAAGCAGCTTGCCGGATTACATGCTGCCGGCCGCCTTCGTGG
>JBIIIX010000286.1:0-3919 GCA_044234415.1 Cyanobium sp. | reverse complement strand
GCCGCCGCTATCCCTGACCCGGAGCCTTCGGCATGGAGTAGTCCTCGAACTCCCATGCCCCATACCTGGCCATGAATCCAGCCAATGTCTGCCAGTCAGGTCCGGTTGCCGCATCGCAGATTTCCTGTATCGCTTGTCGAATGAGGGTGTAGTCGTACTGGTACACGATTAGGTAATGGCGACCCCACAGATGCTGCGCTAGGCCGATGTTTCGAGCGAGCCACTTCGGTGTGCACACCAGGAAATCGAAGGACTCTTCTGACTCCTGATCTCGGTCGGTTCCGACCATCGCTTGCACCAGGATGCGGAAGTCCTCCGGATCGCGCGGTGCACCGTTCCGGAGGTCGCACAGATCGGGACTGTGCAAGGTGCGGAGAACTGCTTTCATCCTCACTCCTTCTTCGTGGCTGGCTCGACGATGTCGATGTGGCCGTTCTTGGTCCAACTGCCTGTCGTACTATTACGCGACTCCACATTGGCCTGCAGCTTATTGAGCTTAGGCTTAAATTTCGGCTTTCGGTACTGCCGGAACTCATCACCGCTGACGTTGATCTGGCTTTTCACGGGCTTGCCGATCCAGTCTTGGCCGATCTTGTTGGCCTGTGTCTTAGTCGCCTCGCCGAGAGCGAAGTTGCCTTCGTTGGCAGCCATCAGTGGCCGGTAGTTGTCTACCGATACAGTTACAAGCTGAACGAGATCCACTCCGCTCCTGCGTCGCTGGCTCGCGCCGGGTTGCGCCAGTCGCTCGGCTGGGGCCAGGGGTCTTCGATCGGGCGCACCACTCAACGCCTTTGCCCCCATCACATCCGCCTCCCGCTCCAGCCCAACATCGTCATTCACCGGCACCCCCTCCTGCATCTGCAGCGTCGGCCGCACCCGCCCCTGCGCCTGCTGCACCAAATGCCAAGCCTCATGCGGCAGATGCCGCTCCTGCCCCGGCGCCAGGTGGATATCACTGCCCTGCGCATAGGCTAGCGCGTTGAGCTGGGCCGGCTGCGATGAGTTGTAGTGCACCCGCACATGGTCCATCGACAAGCCTGACAGCGATTCAATGCCGCTCTTGAGCTGATCGGGCAGGCCGGTGTTGTTGGCACGGGGCGCCTGCTGGAGCTGGGCCGGAAGCTCTGCGGTGGCAAATTTGCCCTGAACGAGTTCTTCTTCCTCTGGGCCGCCAACAAACTGGGCCACCGTGGCGTTGCGGCAATCGGCCATCGCCTGCAGCCGCCGCAACTGGGCCACCTGGGGGCTGGCGTTGGCCAGTTGTTGGAGGCGGCTCAGGGTTTGGAGTGCGGCGGGCGCATCAGCTGCGGCGGCGGTTGCCCTTTGCTGGGCCCGCTGGGGATCCGCGCGGGTGCGCCGCGTGCGGCCAGCTCTCTGTTGGCTGGTGTCCTCACGGGTCGCGCTAGCGGCCTGATGGGCAGACGCGGCTCCAGCCATGACCGACGCAAATTCTGCTGCCATTGTGACTCACTCTTCCGACCCGCCGCCACCGGAGAGCTCACTCCGTGTTGTCGCTTGGCAAAGGTGAGGCCACTGACCCGGGGGGCAGGTTGCCGGGCCTCAGCCAGCCCAGCGAGCGTGGGCAACTTGTTGGTCGCGGTTTCCTGCGTTGAACAGCAGCGATCACGGGCCCTGCTCCCTTCAGCCTCCGCAGCCGGTCCTCCCAGCCGCGCCAGCCAGTTGCTGATCAGCCGTGAGCAGGATGCCCCCATAGCGGAGGGCCAAAGCCAGATAGGTGGCGTCATACACGCTGATCCGCTGCACTTGGCTGAGCAGGAGCACTGTGGAGCACAGCTCCATGCTGGCCATGGTGCGCAGGGGCAGCCGCTGCAGTTCGGCGAGCAGGTCTGCGGTTTCTTCCAACCGTTCCGGCAGGGGACCATCGGCCAGGTACAACCGCAACAGGGCGGAGGCATCCAGCACGTGGCGCTCCTCGTGGAGCGTGGGCTCAACGGTCACGATCGGCGCGCAGATCCTCCAGTAGCTGGGGCATGGGCCGATCGCGCATGCGCTCGCGCCAGCTGCGGGCACGCTCCATGGCACCGGGTTGATGTGGGCGCACCTCCCGTTCGATCAGCAGCCTGGCCTGCTCCTGCATGCTGCGGTGATTCTGGGCCGCCATGGCCTTGAGGCCGTCGTAGATGTCCTGGGACAGGCCCCTCAGGCTGAGTGCTGGCAAGTTCACGCCTGGACGTGAGATTAACAATAGCGTTTTTGGTCGCGCTTTCTACCTTCACCACACCACCTGCAACAACTCTTCCATCCAGGGCAGGCGGATCCAGCTCCAGCTCCAGGGCAGCTCCTCCAGCGCTTCGTCGCCCTCGCGGCGCTCCACCACCAGCAGCCAGGCGCCGGGCCGCCAGCTGAGCAGGGCCGGTCGCCGCAGCCACTCTTCCCGCAGGGGACCGATCTCGTCTCCCAGCAGGCCCTGCCCGTGGGCGAGGGCCGCCTGCAACAGGGCCTCCCCTTCGGCTTGCTCCACCTCGTTCAGGGGGGCTTCCAGGCTGCACAGGGCCTCCAGCTCCAGGCCGCACAGCAGCTTGGCCAAGGTGAGACGCCATTCCGGTGGATTTGCATCCCCATCCACCAGGAAGCCCAGCAACACCACAGCCCGCTGCTGCTCCGCCAGGCCGAGGAAGCGGCGCTCCGGCGTCAGCCAACCCAGGCGCTGGAACAGCGTCTCCAGGAAGGGGCTGAGCATCACCAAGCCGGCGCCATCGACAGTTAGGGGCTCATCTGGCTGGGATGGTCTCCCCTCGGGCCTGCGGCCGGTGCTGTTAGTAGCCGCTTGCAATGCCAGGGCGCTGGCCGGGGGGAGCGCTGGCGAGGGGGAGAGCGGTGGCTGCGTCGCAGGGGCTTCCATGTCCAGGGGCTCGCGATCCAGCGGGGCCTCCGGGACCACACCCTCCGCTCCCCCTTGGTGTTGCGCCAGCACCTCCCCGAGCAGCTCCCGTAGCCGGGCCGCCTGCTCCGGCTTCGCCGCTGCCAGCAGCCGTTGCCGGGCGGTGGTTTGGGGCACCGCCTGGTGCCACCAGGCGGCCAGGACTTCCGGCGGCAGGGCCAGGGCGCTCTCCAGGGCCGCCGGGATCAGCCGGGCGTCCTGGCGGGAGGCCCACCAGGGCAGCTGGCCGGTGGTGGCAAACGCCGCCAGCAGTTCCAGCTCCCTGCCCTCCGCCACCTGAGCTTCGGCGCCCTGCAAACCCTCGGGGGCGAGCCTGGCGCCCTCGGAGACCGCCATCTGGCCCTCGGCGACCGCCTTCGGGTCAGCGATATTCCCGGCGCTAGGGGTGGGGTCGGAGTGGTGATTGCGCTGGGCAGGGAGCCAACCAGGCCCCCCGGCGCTGGGGGAGGGGGCGGAGTGGTGATTGCGCTGGGCAGGGAGCCAACCAGGCGCCCCGGCGCTAGGGGAGGGGGCGGAGGCCAACGGCGCTTTCTCGTTCCCCATCTCCAGCACCTCACCGAGCAGCTGCCGCAGCCGAGCCGCCTGTTCAGGCTCCGCCGCGGCCAGCAGCCGTTGCCGGGCGGTGGTCTGGGGCACCGCCTGGCGCCACCAGGCGGCCAGGACTTCCGGCGGCAGGGCAAGGGCGCTCTCCAGGGCCGCCGGGATCAGCCGGGCGTCCTGGCGGGAGGCCCACCAGGGCAGCTGGCCGGTGGTGGCAAACGCCGCCAGCAGTTCCAGCTCCCTGCTCTCCGCCACCTGAGCTTCGGCGCCCTGCAAACCCTCGGGGGCGCGCCTGGCGCCCTCGGCGACCGCCATCTGGCCCTCGGCGACCGCCTTCGGGTCAGCGATATCCCCGGCGCTAGGGGTGGGGTCGGAGTGGTGATTGCGCTGGGCAGGGAGCCAACCAGGCCCCCCGGCGCTGGGGGAGGGGGCGGAGTGGTGATTGCGCTGGGCAGGGAGCCAACCAGGCGCCCCGGC
>JBIIIX010000285.1:0-3921 GCA_044234415.1 Cyanobium sp. | reverse complement strand
CAGGCGAAGCAACCCAGGCAGCTGTCGAAGTGGCTGGCGACCGTGGCGTCCAGCTCAACTTCGCCCGCCTCCAGGGCCCGAAGGGTGTGGATGCGCCCCCGGGGGGAATCCATCTCCGTGCCGAGCACGCGGTAGCTGGCGCAGGTGGGCAGACAAAAGCCGCAATGCACGCATGGATCAGCCGCCTGCAGGGGGAAGGCGGGGGCGGTGGGGGGAGCGCTCATGGCCGCAGTCTGCCGCGTTGCCGCTGGCGGCTGGGGCCAGCGCTGGGGCTGGCCGCCGCAGCGCTCGGCCGGCGCCGCCGCGAGCCCCGCCAGGCCAGCGGGGAGCAGGACAGCGGCGACGTTGCCGCGTCGCCGTGGGGAAGGGCTTGGTCGCCTCAGGCGGCTCAGCCGCCGAAGTGGCGCACCACGGCCTCGGCGAAGCCGCTGCAGCTCACCGGTTCCACCCGGGGTTCCATCAGCCGGGCCAGGTCGTAGGTGACCTCCTTGTTGGCGATGGCGGCGCTCAGGCCGGCGGTGATCAGGTCCGCCGCCTCCTGCCAGCCCATGTATTCGAGCATCATCACGCCGCTGAGGATCACCGAACCGGGGTTGATGCGGTCGAGGCCGGCGTGCTTGGGGGCGGTGCCGTGGGTGGCCTCGAAGATGGCGGCGCTGTCGCCGATGTTGGCGCCGGGGGCCATGCCCAGACCGCCCACCACGGCGGCGGCGGCATCGGAGATGTAGTCGCCGTTGAGGTTGAGGGTGGCGAGGATTGAGTAATCGGCCGGGCGGGTCTGGATCTGCTGGAAGATGCTGTCGGCGATGCGGTCGTCGACCATCACCATCCGCTTCCACTGGCCGTTGCCGTGGCTGGCGCCAATGGCGTCGAGCACGCCCTTCACCTCCTCACAGATCGCCTCCTTCTTCTCGGGGGTGAGGCTGTCGTAGCCGGGGTCGACCAGGCGGGCGTTGGCCTCGATGCTCAGGCCGGGGTTGCTGTCGGCGTTGTCGAGGATCCAGCTCTCGCGCTCGGTCACGCAGTCGGCGCGGAATTCGCTGCTGGCCAGCTCATAACCCCAGTCGCGGAAGGCGCCTTCCGTGAACTTCATGATGTTGCCCTTGTGCACCAGGGTGACGTGGCGCTTGTCGCCCTCCAGGCGCAGGGCGTGCTGGATGGCCTTGCGAATATGGCGCTGGCTGCCGTGCTTGCTCACCGGCTTGATGCCGATGCCGGCACCTTCGGGGATCTGGCGCTTGCCCAGCTTGCCGTTGGCCGGGATGACCACCTCGTTGAGATGGCGTCGCAGCTCGATGCAGACCGGATCAGTGGCTTCCCACTCAATGCCCATGTAGATGTCTTCGGTGTTCTCCCGGTAGACGATCACATCGAGATCCTGTGGGCGCTTGTGGGGGCTGGGGGTGCCCTCGTAGTAACGGCAGGGCCGCACGCAGCAGTAGAGGTCGAAGATCTGACGCAACGCCACGTTCAAGGAGCGGATGCCGCCACCAATCGGCGTGGTGAGCGGTCCCTTGATCGCGACGCCATAGGTCTCGATGGCGGTAAGGGTGTCTTGGGGCAGATACTGATAAGTGCCGTAGAGCTCACAGGCTTCGTCTCCGGCATACACCTTGAACCACTCGATGCGGCGTGCGCCGCCATAGGCCGTGGCCACCGCCGCGTCCAGCACCCGCTGGGTGGCGGGCCAGATGTCAACGCCGGTGCCGTCACCCCGGATGAACGGAATGATCGGATCGTCGGGCACCACGGGCTGACCGTTCTCAAAACGAATGGCGGTGCCGCTGCTGGGTGCCGTGAGCTTGTCGTAACTGGCCATGAGGGGATGCGCCGGCGGGTGGATGGCGATTGCCTGAGCCTATGGCGGCAGTTCCGCAGCGAAGGTCCGCGATGATCGCTGCGAAGGCTGCTGGTGTGCTTGGGCTCTTGCCTGTGCGCAGGCGGAGATGGAAGCGCCGGATCGTGGCTTTCGGCTTCAAGATGGGGCGATGAACGCTGCCGAGCAGGCTCGCAATCTCGAATTGGCCCAGGCCATCGCCTCGGTGGCGACCCTGTTTCGGCGTCGCTTTCCCGATGCCCGCGCCAATCTGAGGCCGTGGCGCGAGGACCCCCAAACCCTGGCCTTCGCCGATCGCGACAGCGTTGATCTGTCGTTTCACTTTCCAGGCTGGAGCCCGCGCACCCAGTGCCGTTCCCTGCTGCTGCAGCTGCGGCTTGAGCAGCCACCAACCTCGCATACTTCCGGTGTGATGGCGCGGCGACCGCGGCTGCTGGGTGTGATTTTGCGGGGCCTCACCTATGAGTCGGAACGCTGGCGCATGGCCACGGTCGGCGACTGGCGGCCCACCGGCCCCCATCGGCCGGCGCCGACGGTAGAGGAGGAGCTGCTTCAGTTCTGTCGGGACCTTTTTGATCTGTTTGGCGAAGCGGCAAGCCTGGGATCCGGCGATGGCAAGGCTGGTGAGGATTCCCAGGCGGCATGATCCAACCGCCCTCCAGCCCTGGCCTCATCGACCTGGCTTGAGGGGGGGGGGAGAGCCCGGACGCTGCCATCAGCCCGGGGACGAGCCCCGTCCGCGTAACCCTTCGCAACCTTGCCGTCGAGGCTGAGGGGCCACTCCTACGGTGGAGGGCCTGTACGCGTCATCAGGACCCGCCGATGCCTGTCGCTCTTGCCTCGCAGCTGCGAGAAGGAACGAAGAAAGCCCACACCATGGCCGAAAACACAGGCTTTGTGAGCTGCTTCCTCAAGGGTGTGGTCGACAAAGCCAGCTATCGCACCCTGGTAGCGGACCTCTGGTTCGTCTACAGCGCGATGGAGGAAGAGATCAGCCAGCTGGCGGATCATCCCGTGGTGGGCCCGATCTACTTTCCCCAGCTGAACCGCCGCGAATCGCTTGAGCAAGATCTCGCGTTCTACTTCGGAGCCGACTGGCGCGCCCAGATCAAGGCCACCCCGGGAGCCCATGCCTATGTGCAGCGAATTCACCAGGTCGCCAAGCAGGCACCGGAACTGCTTGTGGGCCATCACTATACCCGCTACATCGGCGACCTTTCCGGTGGCCAGATCCTCAAAAATATCGCTCAGAAAGCCATGAATCTCGGCGAACACGACGGGCTTCGTTTCTACGAGTTTGAGACGATTCCCGACGAAAAAGGCTTCAAGACCAATTATCGCGCTGTGCTCGACAACCTGCCGATCGATCAGCAAACTGCGGATCGAATCGTGGCGGAAGCCAATGAGGCTTTCCACTGCAACATGAAAATGTTCCAGGAGCTGGAGGGCAACCTCATCGCCGCGATCGGCAAGGTTCTGTTCGGTTTCCTCACCCGTCGCCAGCGCGCCGGCAGCACCGAGGTCGTGGCGGCCTGAACCACAGTCGTCAGGCTGTCGCCGCAAGCGCCTTGAGTCAGGCACACCCCCGTCCGCTGCGCTTTCTGGTGCCCGGCACCGGTGGCCGTTGGCGTTGTGGAGGCCTGTTGGTTGAACTACAGACCGCTGGCCTGGTCGCCCAGTTACGGCCCAGTGAAGTGGTCACCTATCGCCAAAGGCAGGCCGATCACCCCTTTCTCGCAGACCTGCTCCGCCAAGAGGCAGCCCCCGCCGAGGCCCTCTGGATCGTCAGCTGGGGCTTTGACGTGCCGAAGCTGCTGCGGCGCCTGGCTGGCCGACCAGTGGCCTATCACGCCCACAGCAGCGGCTACGGCTTCGATCTGCCTCCCGGGGTGCCCGTGCTTGCCGTCAGCCGCAACACCCTGGCCTACTGGGGAGCGCGCTGCCCGCGGGCTCCCCTGTTTTTGGTGCCCAACGCCCTGGCGCCGAAATGGTTGGAGCGGGGGGCCGCCAGTTCCAGCCCAGGGGTCGATGGGGCGGGACGTCGACCGATCGATGTGCTGGTGCAGCGCCGCAAGAACAGCAAC
>JBIIIX010000284.1:0-3964 GCA_044234415.1 Cyanobium sp. | reverse complement strand
GGATGGGGCCAGCGGCGCGGATCTCCCACGCCAGTATCCAGGCCCGCCGCTAGCAATGGCGCCAGCAGCGGCAGCCAGGCGGCGCTCAACGGCACCGGCAGCCCCAGCGCGCCAGCCGCGTCAGTGGATCAGTGTTGGCGCAACCGCCCGAGGTCGCGGCAGAGGCTGTCGCGCTGTTCCTCGCGGCTGCGGCGGCACGCCGCCCGGCCACCGACATCGCCACCGACATCGATCGCTTCGGCGGGTGCTTCAGCTGGCCTTCAACCAGCTGAACATCGAGCGCAGACCCTTGCCCACCTGCTCGATCGGATGCTCGCTGTCGCGTTCGCGAATGCGGGCCATCTCCGGCTTGCCGGCCTCGCATTCGGCCACGAAGTTGCGGGCGAAGGTGCCGTCTTGGATGTCGGACAGGATGCGCTTCATCTCGGCCTTGGTGTCGGCCGTGATCAGCCGCGGGCCGCTCACGTAGTCGCCATATTCCGCGGTGTTGGAGATCGAATCGCGCATGGCGGTTAAACCGCCTTTGACCATCAGGTCGACGATCAGCTTCACCTCGTGCAGGCATTCGAAGTAGGCCAGTTCCGGCTGGTAGCCGGCCTCCACCAGGGTTTCGAAGCCGGCCTTCACCAGTTCGCTCAGGCCGCCGCAAAGCACCGCCTGCTCGCCGAACAGGTCGGTTTCGGTTTCCTCCTTGAAGTTGGTTTCGAGGATGCCGGCGCGGGTGCCGCCGATCGCCTTGGCGTAGGCCATCGCCAGGGCGCGGGCGTTGCCGCTGGCATCCTGCTGCACGGCAAACAGGCAGGGCACCCCCTGGCCGTTCTGGTACTCCCAACGCACGGTGTGGCCTGGGCCCTTGGGGGCGATCATCACCACATCGACATCGGCGGGGGGCTGGATCAGGCCGAAGCGAATGTTGAAGCCATGGGCAAAGCTCAACACCTTGCCGGCGCTCAGATGGGGGGCGATCTCGGCGTCGTACACCGCCCGTTGGAACTCATCGGGCAGCAGCACCATGATCCAGTCGGCCTTGGCACAGGCGTCGGCGACGCTGAGCACCTCAACGCCGTCCGCCCGGGCCTTGTCCGCCGAGCGGCTGCCCTCGTAGAGGCCCACCACCACATGGATGCCGCTGTCCTTGAGATTCAGGGCATGGGCATGGCCCTGGGAGCCGTAGCCGATGATCGCCACCGTCTTGCCGGCCAGCAGGCTCAGGTCGGCATCGGAGTCGTAGAAGAGCTGGGCCATCAGGGCGGTGGGCTGGGCAGGGCAAGAGACGACTGTACGAAAGCGACCTCACCGCGTCTGGACCCGCCGCGCCATGCTGGTCATCCGCTTGTCGACTGGCTCGTTCAGTGGATGCCGCCCCGGCCGGGCTGGCCGTGGCCCGCAGGCAGGCCGAGCCCTCCATTGCGCCCTCCCGGGCGGGGTCGTGGCCCGCAGGCAGGCCAGGCGACCCGTAGCGCCCCACCCGCGCTGGTGGCCGAGTCCCGCTCGCTCCAGCGCGGTGGCGGCCACCGCTCGCGGTTGAGGAGCGGCAGGGCAGGTGCGTGGGGCCGTGCTTCTGATCAGACCGGTCCTGCGGCCTGCGGCCGACTTCCCGACGGTTCGCTCCACGGCGGCTGGCCCAAGCGCTGCTCGCGCCCCCGCGCCGAGCTCCCCGCGCAGAGCGTCCCCAGGGAGCTGAGAGGCCGGCTGTTGTCAGTCTCCGAGCAGATCACCGCACAGCCAGTGAGCTCTCGCATCAGCAGCTTGTGGCTGTCGCGCTCATGCACTAGCGAGGTCTGAGGCGATCGAAGTGATGCGATGCGCACGCAACAGCGGCTTCTTGACACCATTCAGTGAGGCAAAAACTGCCTAGGTGCCCATCGCACATAGCCCCTTCCACCCTGAAGCTCTTGCGCAGAGGGCCTCGATCAACCCCGGCATCCCGAAGGGCTTCTCACAAGATCCAGCCAACAGATCTCCAGCCAGTACGCCTAGCGTTGCCGCACGAACTGCTGCCAGGCGCAATAGACAGCAGGGAGCAGACCCACGCATTGCCGAAAGAAGATCACCTTGCAAGCCGCACGCCGCACTTGCTTTGCTGCGTCAAGGGCCTTGGCGGCGCTGTGCAAAAGGCTCTGATGAACCTGCCGCGATGTGTAGGAGCAAACAGCACCTCCGCTCTCAGCGGTGCAATGGGGTACAGGTTCATCTCGCCCCCTGAACGGGTACGCCCAGGCAAGTTTCTGGGGGTTGAGCTCTGACTGCGTGGATTGGTGCGGGGTTGTTGCCCCCCGCGAGGGTCAGGCTTCGGTGGGGTGCGAGATCACGCGATCGATCAGGCCGTAGTCCTTGGCTTCGGCGGCGCTGAGGAAGTAGTCCCGATCCGTGTCCTTGGTGACCTTCTCCAGCGGCTGGCCGGTCATGTCCGCCATCGACTGGTTCAGCATGTCCTTGATGCGCAGGATCTCGCGCGCTTCGATCTCGATGTCGCTGGCCTGGCGCTGGCTGGTGCCACCCAAGGGTTGGTGGATCATGATGCGGCTGTGGGGTAGGGCCAGGCGCTTGCCCTTGGTGCCGGCCGCCAACAGGAAGGCCCCCATGCTGGCCGCCAAGCCCACGCAGATGGTCACCACGTCACTCTTCACATATTGCATCGTGTCGTAGATCGCCAGGCCGGCGGTGACCGATCCGCCCGGGGAGTTGATGTAGAGATAGATCGGCTTGCTGCTGTCCTCGGAATCGAGATAAAGCATCTGCGCCACCAGGCTGTTGGCGATGCCATCGCTCACCTCCTGGCCCAGAAACAGAATCCGCTCCACACCCAGGCGCGTGTAGATGTCCACCCAGCGCTCGTACTGGCTGCCGGGCAAGCGGTAGGGAACGCTGGGGGTGCCGATGGGCATGGCGGAGGTGCTGCTGGGGGATGGGGAAAGACGGGAGGGGCGGCGCCAGGCCTGGCGCTCGGCCCCGGGTGGGCGGAAGCGCCGTTCAGCCGATGCCGGCGGCGGTGGCGACGGGAGGGGCCGGCAGATCCTTGCGGCTGTTCAGCACCCGATCGATCAGGCCATAGTCCAGGGCCTGCTCGGCGGTCAGGTAGGTCATGCGGTCGGAGTCGCGCGAGAGCTGCTCCACGCTCTTGCCGGTGTTGTCGGCCAAGATCTCCAGCATGGTGTGCTTGTTGTGCAACACCTCCTTGGCCCGAATCTGGATGTCGCTGGCCTGGCCCCGGGCCCCGGAGCGGGGCTGGTGCAACACGATCGAGGCGTGGGGCAACGCAGCCCGCTGCCCCTTGGTGCCGGCGCTGAGGATCATCGCGGCCGTGCCCATGGCCTGGCCAATGCAAATGGTATGCACCGGCGGCTTCACATAGCGCAGGGTGTCGCAGATGGCGAAGGCCTCGGTTTCGAAGCCGATGGCATCGCCGGAGTACCAGCTGGTGCCCGTGGAGTTGATATAGAAAAAGATCGGCTTCTCGGGGTTGTCGAACTCCAAATACAGCAGCTGCGCGATGATCAGCTCGGTCACGTCCACACCCAGCTGGCGCTTGGCATCGTCGTCCGAGAAGAGCGGCAGACCGAGATACACGATCCGCTCCTTCAGCATCAGCGAGGGCAGATCCGGGGGCGGTGTACGCAGGACGGCGGAATCGCCGTAGTAGGGGGCCGACACCGACATCCGCTTGAGATCCTCAGCTTTAGCCAGGAGCCTAACTGGGGCGGGGAGGCTCCTGCTCCCGCGAGCTGACCGGTTTCCCCCCGCCCGCGCGACCGCCGCCCCGCTCGCCGCGAGCCACACTTGAACTGGCGGCTCCGCCGTTGGCATTGGCGCCGCCGCGGCTGGTGTTGCCGCCCGTGCGCTCGCTGTTGCTCGGGCCCTCGCCGCCGCTGGCTCCATAGGCCGCGGCGCTCAGCCGTCCGTCCACGGGGTTGGCCGCCCCCAGCTCCCCGCGGCCAGCGGTGGTCGCCCCATCCCAGCGGGC
>JBIIIX010000046.1:0-14612 GCA_044234415.1 Cyanobium sp. | reverse complement strand
AGCTCGCCACGGATGGGCAAGGGATCCGGCCAGCGCTGTCCCGCAGCCGCCAGCGCCGCGCTCATCCCCAAGGCCAGGGCCCAGAGGCCGAGCAGCTGGGGGATCTTGGCCGCCCGGGAGCTGGATGCGGGATCTGGAGGAACGGGCATGGCCGGTGCGAAGACGGAAGGGCGGAGAGGGATGGGGTGTCGTGCCGCGTGGGGCGACGAACCGGGACCCGATGGGCAGGGGCTCACGACCGGCACGAAACCAGTTGGCTAAGCTTTAAGATTGGATGTTCTCAAACCTGAGCTCCGAAACTGAGTTCCCAAGCTGATCCGTCATCTTGGAGCCTCCGGCCAAGGGCGGAGCAACCGCAGAACCAGGGCTCAGGTCTACGGGTCGCAGCGGCCGAGCCGCCTGCCACCGATCAGCCGCCGAACCACCCATCAGCACGATCCATCAGCCGGAAGGTATGAGCATTCTCGACACGATCAACCCCTCGCTCACCCGCTACCGCCGCGATGAGCCAGCACCCGTGCTGCCGCTGCGGGAGGAACCCGACCTGCTCAGCTTGCTGGAGGCCAGCGGCCGTCTCGTGGCGGATGAAGAGGCTGCCAGCACCGAGGTGAGCACCGTGGAGGAGGAGGAGCTCTCGGCCCTGATGGGTGAGAAGGAGGAATACACCCAGGCCGAGGAGCAGCCGGAGGAAGACTGGGAAGACTGAGATCTTCCTGCCGCACCAGGGACTGCCCCAACCTCGCACTCTGCGACATTCTTTGACGAAGGGACCTCTGAACAACTTCCTTGGCACAGCCGCGGCTTGCCAGAGCCGCCAGCCGAGTTCCTTGATCGCTGGGTGGGGATTTCGGCTTGTTCAGAGCTTTCTTATCGCCAAGTCGTGACCATGGGGAAACACCAGTCCTGATCACAACCCCCCCTGCTTGAAAGCTCGAGCCCGGAGTCATCCCCGCAATCATGCGGGCAGCCATGCCCTCCACGTTGGGGCCAGGTTCAGATCCCTGGCTCTCACCACACTGCCAACGTTGGCAGCGGGTGGCGATGAACAAGGCCCATGACGAGCCGCAGACCTGCCACAGACACGACCGGTCGTGAGTCCCGAGTCAGCAACCACGCTGCGGCCCCATCGGGCCGTGATGTCTTGCAGTTCCTGGAGCAGGTCTGGATAGCCATCGCCATGGCGGGGTGATGCTGTCGCCGCTGCCGGATTACTGGGGCTGCAGGCAAGGCAAAATGGATTTTTGTGGGCTCAGCGATGCACGATTACGCTTGCATTCGTGCGACGGCGCCTCCCAACCTCTAAATGGTGAGCAACGCTATCAGCGCAACCCGGCCCCGGCTGCCAATCCCAACAAGCCCGTCACCACCGTGGTCAAGACAGCCACACCCGAAGGCTTGTTTTCCTTGTCGGGAGCAGCCATTGAGTAAGCGCCCATGGTCGCGGCGACCATCGACACAACCAGGACACATGAAAAAACCGCGAGTCTTATTACGTTGCCTGTTCTTTATACGAGTTTCCTTGTCAAGCAGAAACAGGTTGACGCTCTGGCATCTTAAAATCTCTAAGAGAGTAGACAGCTCAGAATGATAGGAATTCTCAGGGGCAAGGGCTTCTCGCAATTCGCTTAACGAAGGCGATTCAACGCCCCAGTACAAATAATCGGAGCTAGGGGGGACGCAAGGCATGGCCTGGAAAAAACCCCGGAACTCCAGCCTAGAGTCAGCACAATGGCCTCAAACGTGGAAGACTTCCTCTGTGTGGATTTGACCATCTTTTAACGAAATAACGCCGAGAAGCTTGCCTTTGCTGGCCTCGATACGAGCACGCGCATAAAGCGCAATACCTTTCCTGATGATATCGGCCCTAGTGAGGTTTTCTTTTTTGGCAAGCTCATCAAGAACGTCCATAAACTCTTGAGTTGCTCTCAGCTCTATTCGTTTTAATTTTTCTGGAGTCGACTCACTTTTTTCTGGAGCCAACCCAATTTGTCCCGAAGGGGAGGGAACAGGCGCGTTTTGTCTCAATTGAGTGAGCAGCGTTTCTTTCGATTCGAAGCTGGTTTTACCAGGGACATCATTGGCTACGTGGGGACGAACGATTTGGGGGTTTCGCTCCGTAGCTTGCGTCGCAAAAGTCACTTGATTTTCTTAATTGAGGGATGGAAGGTCGGGCAGAGAAGGAACGGGGCAGGGCCGCACAACGAAACCGCACAGGCCAGAAAAGCCTCACGGAATGGATTCGTCAACCAGCCGGCAACCAATCGGTAGCACTACGATACCGATACGGACGGCGTACGGACGCGTGCGGTGGGGAAGGTTTGCTAATCCTGACACAATCTGAAAGGGTGCCGTAGCACTGGCGGGTGGTGGGGCGCCTGATCAAGGAGCCGGGCGACGCGGAACAAGCGGATCAGCGCCAGCCAAGCAGGGCGGGATCGGGTCAGCGGGCTGGTGGAACAAAGCGGGGGGCGCTTGTCACACGAGCCCTAAAGGGGTTTCTGTTTTGGGGTTCGCAGATTTGCTGCCGTCTGTCAAGAAGGTGGGCTGGTTCAGGAGCGAAAGGCTCCTGGCGCCCGCCAGCCTTCGCCATTTACTGTCGGGCCGATTCCGTTGCGCCGCCGCCGATCACCGATGCTATTTCGTGATGGTCGCGGCCCGGCTGCGCTGCTGGCGCTGATCTGCCTCGGGGCCTGCCTGGTCTGCGATGCCTTGGGCGGCAGCTTGGCACTGACGCCGCCACTGCTGGCGGCGGGTCTGGCGTCAGCGGGCGTTGCCGCCTGGGGCGTGCCGCGCCTGCGCCAGCTGCGCATGGGGCAGGTGATCCGCGATGACGGACCCCAAGCCCACCTGAGCAAGGCCGGCACCCCCACCATGGGTGGCCTGCTGGTGGTGCCGGTGGGGGTGCTGGTGGGGGGGCTAACCAGCCCTGCGGATTCGCGGTTGCTGGCCGTGGCCATGGTCACCCTGGCGACCATGGCCATCGGCGCCATGGATGACTGGCGCAGCCTGACGCGGGGCACCAACACCGGCCTGACCCCCCGCGGCAAGCTGCTGCTGCAGGCCCTGGCCGCAGCCCTGTTCCTGGCCTGGGCGGCCTGGGGCCACTGGCTCGGCAACGGCGCCCCCGGCGACATCGGCCTGCCGTTGGGTTGGGTGCTGCCCCTGGGGCTGCTGATCTGGCCCCTCGGGCTGTTTGTGTTTCTGGCCGAGAGCAACGCCACCAACCTCACCGATGGCCTCGATGGCCTGGCGGCTGGTTGCGGCGCCATCGTGTTCACCGGCATGGCCTTGCAATTGATGCTGCGCGGTCACGGTGGCGACCCGGCCATGGCCGCCTTTTGCGCCGCCATGGCGGGCTGCTGGCTGGGCTTCCTCAGCCAGAACCGCCACCCGGCACGGGTGTTCATGGGCGACACCGGCTCTTTGGCCATGGGGGCGGCCCTGGCGGCGGTGGCTCTGCTCAGCAACAGCCTCTGGCCGCTGCTGTTGATGGGCGGTGTGTTTCTGGCCGAATCGGTCTCGGTGATCCTGCAGGTCGGGGTCTACAAGGCCACCAAGGGGCCGGATGGCAAGGGTCGGCGCCTGTTTCGCATGGCGCCCCTGCACCACCATTTCGAACTGGGAGGCCTGAGCGAGCAGGCTGTGGTGCTGCGCTTCTGGGGCGCCAGCCTGCTGCTGGTGGCTCTGGGCCTGGTGCTGCGGCCCTGAGCCGGGCGGCGTCAGAATGCTGAGGCTGGTCTCGGGAGTGATGGCATGGCCTACTTCACCTGGCGGGAGGCGGGCCTCACCGCCGATTGCGCCAGCCTGGACGCCATGGCGTCCCGCTTTGAGGAGGCCGCGGCGCTGATGCGGCGCCTGGCGGCGGAAGGATTCCGGCTGGAGCAGGGCCGCGAGGGATCCCGCATCACCCATCCGGATCCGGCGGTGTTCGAGGCCTACGGCTTCATCAGTGAGGAGCCGCCGCAGCGCCAGCTCACCGTGTTCAACAGCTGAGGGCAGCCAACAGCGGCCTCAGCGGCGCAGGAAGCCGATCACCCACACCAGCACGAACGCCAGCGAGGAGATGCCGAGGTAGATCAATGTCCACTGCTGCAGAGTGGCGATGTCCACCCCGAAGATCAACAGGCCTTCGCCCGCGTCACCGGCGGTCTGAAAGGCGAGGGGCACGTGCAGCAAACCCGGCAGGGGGGTGACCACCGTCAGGGGGGCGGAGGGATCGAGGCACCCTAGGAGCTGGGGCCCTTGACCATCCGCGGCAGCGAACGGCTGTGGGGGCGCGACCTCCGCCAACCCCTGGGGGACGGGACCTGCGACGCGGTCGCGAGCCAGAGGTTGACCGCGGATCCAGAGGAGAGGGCGGCGGCCGGCCGTTCGGCCAGCCCAACTCCCGGCGAACAGCGACCGTCGCGGCGCACCCGCCCACCCCGCCGGTCCAGGATCGAACCACTCCCGGCCCGATGCCCATGTCATCCGCTGCCCGCCCCTTTCCGCGCACCCTGCTGCTGCTCGGCAGCGGCGAACTGGGCAAGGAGGTGGCGATCGCAGCCCAGCGGCTGGGCTGCGAGGTGGTGGCGATTGATCGCTACTGGGGGGCTCCGGCCATGCAGGTGGCGGATGCCTGCGAGGCGATCGCGATGACCGATCCCGAGGCCCTCAAAGAGGTGGTGCTCCGCTACCGACCCGACGTGGTGATTCCAGAGATTGAGGCCTTGGCCGTCGATGCCCTGGCGGAGCTGGAGGCTGAGGGCATCACGGTGATTCCCACAGCCCGGGCCACGGCGGTGACGATGAACCGCGACCGCATCCGCGACCTGGCAGCTGGCCGCCTGGGCCTGCGCACCGCCCGCTTCGCCTATGCCGCCAGCGCGGCGGAGCTGGAGCAGGCAGCCGAACCGCTCGGCTGGCCCGTGGTGGTCAAGCCGGTGATGAGCTCCTCGGGCAAGGGGCAGAGCGTGGTGCACGACCGCGACGGCCTGGCGGCGGCCTGGCAGGCGGCCCAGGCCGGGGCCCGGGGCAGCGGCGCCCGGGTGATCGTGGAGGAGTTCCTGCGCTTTGAGCTGGAAATCACCCTGCTGACGGTGCGGCAATGGCAGGGTCCCACCCTGTTCTGCCCCCCGATCGGCCACATCCAGGAGCGAGGCGATTATCAGTGCAGCTGGCAGCCGGCGGCCCTCGGAGCAGCCCAGCTGGAGGCCGCTCAGGCCATGGCCCGGACCGTCACCGACGATCTGGGTGGCGCCGGGCTGTTCGGGGTGGAGTTCTTCCTCTGCCGCCGCGAGCCGAATGGCGATCCCAACGATCTGGAAGTGGTGTTCTCCGAGCTCTCGCCACGCCCGCACGACACGGGGCTGGTGACCCTGCTGGGTCAGAACCTCAGCGAATTCGAACTGCATCTGCGGGCGGTGCTTGGCCTACCAATCCCGCCGGTGCAATCCCTAGGGCCGGCAGCCAGCCGGGTGATCCTGGCCGGCGAGGCGGCGGAGCGAGTGCGCTACACCGGCGTGCCCGAGGCCTTGGCAGTGCCGGAAAGTCAGCTGCTGCTGTTCGGCAAGCTCAAGGGGCGGCCGGGACGGCGGATGGGGGTCGCCCTGGCCCGGGGCGAGGACATCGCCACCGCCCGGGCCAGGGCCGATGCCGCAGCTCACTGTGTGCGGGTGGAAACCAGCCCTTGAACCGGCGAGGGGCCTGGTGCGCCGGGGTTAGCCACCTTATGGTGCGCGCCAGCACCGTCCGCCATGAGCCAGGCCCAGACCCAACCGCCGCTCCGACGGCGTCCGCGGGGGCGCAACAAACGCCGCGAGCAACCCTCCCTGGCGGCGGTTCCTGAACTGCTCGATCGACGCCGGCCGGCCGTGCCACCGCCGCGCCGCCAAGGTCGGGCAGCCTGGATACCCTTCGCCCTAGGCACCGCCGCTGGCTATGCCGCGGCCTTCAGCCCCCTGCCCATGCTGGTTCAGCAGACCCAACGCCAGCTGGCGCCGATGGTGGCGGGCCTGCTGCATGCCCAGAATCATTTGGGGGTGTCTCTGCCGCTGTTCCAGCTTGGCGAGCGGCCAATCCTGGTGCTGGGCAGCGATGTGGTGAGCGGCAGCACCGATGTGATGTTCACCGTGCAGATCAAGGACGGACGCACCCAGGTGCTGCAGGTGCCGAGGGACACATTCGTGGAATCAACACGGCTCGGCGTGGTGAAAGCCAACGCTCTTTACGGCATGGGCGGCGTGGAGGTGGCCAAGAGTGAGGTGAGCAAGCTGTTGAACCGACCGGTGGATCGCTACCTGAAGCTGAACCTCGATGCGGTCACCCGGGTGGCCGATGCCCTCGGCGGCGTGGAGGTGGATGTGCCCAATCGCATGGTCTACTCGGACAACGCCCAGGGGCTTTACATCGACCTCTACCCCGGCCCACAGCTGCTGCGGGGCAAGGATCTGGAAGGCTACCTGCGCTTCCGCCACGACGCCATGGGTGATCTGGGCCGCATGGAACGGCAGCGCAAGGTGCTTGCCCAGGTGTTCGCCAAGTTGGCGCAACCGAGCACGCTGGCCCAACTGCCGGCCCTGCTCAAGATCGCCGGCCAGGACGTCCACACCGATCTGTCACCGCTGGAGATGACCCAGCTGGTGACATCGATGGCGACAACCAAGCTCAGCACCAGCCGCCTGCCTGGGCGCCCATTCTGGAAGGACGACCTGAGCTACTGGATGCCGGATTCGAACCTGGGCTACCAGCATGTGGCCGACTCTCCGCCGTCCCCCTGAGGGGAGCAGAGGCTGGGGGGTCGGCCGATCCAACCGCGGGACCCATGCCCCGCTCGGAGCCATCCAGATGCCAGCGGGAGCGGAGGATTTGGACGCGAGCCGTTGGTCAAGGCTGGCCAGCGTGACTAAGGTAAAGCGTTGAAGCGGGGCGTGCGGAAAGGTGTTCATGCAACACTCGTGCACCGAACAAAGACCTGCTCAAGCCATCAAAACTGCCAGCCCTGCCAGCGGCCCACAGCACCCGCCGACCGGGGTGGGTCCCACCACGGCGTTGGCTGGGCAGCCGCAGGGTCCAAGCCAAGATTTGAGCGCAAAAAGCGCTGCCAAAGCCACGGAGCAAGCCGCTGAGCAGCACGATCGACGCGGTTTCGAGACCTGCCAGGACGGAATCGTGCTGGTGGATGGCTTGCGTCAGCGCGTGCTCGACTGCAACGCGGCCATGGGGCAGCTCTGCGGCGTTGAGCACCATCAGATCGTGGGGCAACCCTTGCGGCGGCTGGGGTTGCCGCGGGAGGTGATGCGTTGGCTGATGGGGCTGGTGGCGCCCGTTCCCCTAGCCCCCGGCTCAGGATCGCTGCGCCACTTACGCCTGCGTCATCACGACGGCCACTGGCTGGAGGGCACTGGCAGCGCCCATGCCTTCGTCGCGGACGACAAGCCAGTTCTACAGTTCAGCTTCAGAGCTGACTGCCCCGCCGAAGTGGTGGGTCAGGCCAGCGTCGAGGAACGGGTTGAGGAACGGGTCAAGGCCATCCTCGATGGCGCGGTCGCCAGCCTCACGGCCCTGATCCGAGCCCGGGATCCCTACACCCAGGGTCACCAAGAGCGGGTGGCGTTACTCTGCCGCGCCCTGGCTAGCAGCATGGGCATCAGCAAGGATCGGATCGAGGGACTCGCCACGGCGGCGTTGCTGCATGACATCGGCAAGATGTCGATTGGGCAGGGGCTGCTCTGCAAACCCACAGCGCTCAAACCGGAGGAATACGAACTGATCAAGACCCATGTGCAGACCAGCCATGAGGTGCTGCGACCGATCCCCTTCGCCTGGCCGGTGGCAACAATCGTGCACCAGCACCATGAGCGACTCGATGGCAGCGGCTACCCGCTGGGTCTGCGCGGCGACCAAATCCTGCTGGAAGCCCAGATCCTGGCTGTGGCCGACACGGTCGAATCGATGGCCACCGATCGTCCCTATCGGCGCGGAAAGGGCATCGAGGTAGCCTTGCAGCATATCGAAAGCCATCGCGCCACCCTCTATAGCGCGGAGGTGGTCGACGCCTGCCTACGCCTATTCCGCGAGCAGGGCTATTGTCTATTGCCTCTAGAAGAACAACAAGTCTAAGCAGCCCCCCGGACAATGCTGGGCAAGGGAAATGGGGAACGGCAGTGCAATGGCTGACGCCAGGAAGAACTGCCTGGATCGAGTGATTCTGAAGCTCCCCAGCCAAAGAGCAAAAGAGCTCCTCACGGGGACGGGCAACTGCATGTGTAAATGTTATGGATCGCCAAGCGCGATACTGAACGATGGCGAACAGTGCCAGACTCGACCCAACAGCAGCCAGCGATTGGACGGAAAAGTTCTGCCTTCCAGCGGGGCAGAAGCGAGTGTCCGCGGCGGGGTCAGCGTTGGGCGGGTTAAGCGGTAGCCACTTGCTGGGGCATCTGAGGCTGGAACATGAACATGGAATAAATCACATTGCGACGCATCTGTGTCATCATTTCCAGGAACATATCATAGCCCTCATTCTTATATTCGATCAGCGGATCCTTCTGACCATACCCCCGCAGGCCAACCGATTCGCGCAGGGCTTCCATCGCCTGCAAATGTTCGCGCCAGAGGGTATCGATTTGCTGGAGAATAAAGAAGCGTTCCGCCTCCTTCATCAGGCCGGACCGAATCTGCTCCACCTGATTTTCCTTGAGTTCAAATGCCGTGCGCATTTGCTCCTTGAGAAACGCCTTAAGCTCCTCCATCGTCAGACCCTGGAGCTGATCCGGGGTCAGGTCAGCCAGGAGATAAACAAATTCCTGAACCTTCTCGACCAGACGAGTAAGATCCCATTCCTCCGGCGGAAGATCTGGATTGACATAGGCTTCAACGATATCTTCCATGGTGCGCTCACCATAGCCAAGCACCTGCTGCTTGAGATCACGACCTTCCAGCACACGACGACGCTCAGCGTAGACAGCTTTACGCTGATTATTCATAACTTCATCATACTCAAACACTTGCTTGCGAATGTCATAATAATAGGTTTCAACTTTCTTCTGGGCGCCTTCAAGCGAACGGGTCAACATGCCCGATTCAATTGGCATATCTTCCTCCACCCGGAAGGCATTCATCAGGCCGGCAACGCGTTCACCGCCAAAGATACGCAAGAGGTTATCTTCAAGCGACAGGAAGAAGCGGGTGCTGCCAGGATCACCCTGGCGGCCGGCCCGACCGCGCAGCTGATTATCCACCCGGCGTGATTCATGACGTTCTGTACCGACCACGTGCAGGCCACCGGTGCTGCGCACCTGGGCTTCCTCTTGTTTAACTACCACGTCGTATTCAGATTTCACCTTGGTGATGATCTGGCGTAACGTCTGCAGTTGTGGATCGTCGGTGGGGGCCTTCTCAGCGGCCTGGGCAATGCGATCCTCGAGCTCCAGCAGGGAGAGGGCGCGATCACCCCAGGCCTGCACCAGGTCCCGGGCCAGAGTTCCGAGCTCCTCGTCGGTTTCCGGAGAAAGAGAGCAGGGATAAAGGTTGTTGGCCCCCCGGCCTTCCGAGCCCTTGGCTGCGGACGCGGCGCCGAAGCCAGCGGCCCCCTCAGCCCGACGCTGCGGCTGTGGCGGACCATGACCATCCTCCGGCCGCACGAGACGTGGCATCAGCGCCGAGCGCACCTTCAGGCGTGCCATGTAATCGCTATTGCCACCCAGGATGATGTCGGTACCGCGGCCTGCCATGTTGGTGGCGATGGTCACCGCCCCCGCCCGGCCAGCCTGGGCCACGATCTCGGCCTCCCGCTCCACGTTCTCCGGCTTGGCATTGAGCAAGTTGTGGGGGATATCCAGCTCGGCCAGCAGGGCCGAAAGCAGCTCGGATTTCTCGACGCTGGTGGTGCCCACCAGCACGGGTCTGCCGGCATGGTGAATCTCCGCCGTCTCCGCAGCAACCGCCCGCCACTTGGCCGGTTCCGTTTTATAGACCTGATCCGGCCAATCGCTGCGGCAGCGGCTGCGATTGGTGGGTACCACGGTGACTTCGAGCTTGTAGGTCTTTTCGAACTCCACCTCTTCAGTCTTGGCCGTACCGGTCATTCCGGCGAGTCGGGGGTAAAGCAGAAAGAAGTTCTGGTAAGTAATGCTGGCAAGGGTTTGGGTTTCCGGCTGGATCGGCAGGCTCTCCTTGGCCTCGATCGCCTGGTGCAAGCCATCGCTCCAGCGTCTCCCAGGCATGACCCGGCCTGTGAATTCGTCAACGATGACCGCATCTTCAGCCCGGACAATGTAATTTACATCCTTGATGAACAGCTCCTTGGCTTTCAGGGCATTGCCAATGAAATGGGCCCACGGGTTTTCGGGGTTAAACAGGTCCTGAACCTGCAGCAGCTGCTCAGCCTTAGCATATCCTTCATCAGTAAGAGTAACATTACGCTGCTTTTCATCAACTTCGTAGTCTCCCTCGGGATCAATGCCGTCCTTGCCCATCTCAGCCGCCCGCAGCAGAATTTCTGCCACTTCAGCGGCGCGCTGATATTTTTCCTGGGGGCGCTCAATCTGGCCTGAGATAATCAGAGGGGTGCGAGCCTCATCAACAAGAATAGAGTCAACCTCGTCAATAACGCAGTAGTGAAAATCGCGCTGAACGACCTCCTCGATATCCGTGGCCATATTGTCGCGCAGGTAGTCAAATCCCAGTTCTGAGTTGGTGGCGTAGGTGATGTCACAGCCATAGTTGCGGCGCCGCTCAGACGGCGACATATTCTGCTGAATCAAACCCACACTCAAACCGAGGAAGCGGTGGATCTGGCCCATCCACTCAGCATCGCGACGAGCCAGATAATCGTTCACGGTGACCACATGCACGCCCCGCCCCGTCAGCGCATTGAGATAGGCGGGCAAGGTGGCCACCAAAGTCTTCCCCTCACCCGTCTTCATCTCGGCAATCTGACCCTCATGCAGCACAATGCCACCCAAGAGCTGCACATCAAAGTGCCGCATTCCCAACACCCGGCGTCCTGCCTCGCGGACGACGGCAAAGGCCTGGGGCAGGAGTTCATCCAGAAGCTCCTTCTGGCGCACCGGCGTCAGCGGTTTGTCCAGTTTCTGACGAAAATCATCCGTCAGACCGCGCAGTTCGTCATCCGACAGAGGCGTGATCTCCTCCTCCAGCAAGTTGATGTCGGAGATGATTGGTTGATAGCGCTTCAGCTTGCGGGCATTCGGATCACCCAGCAGCAGCTTGAGCATGGGACAACAACCAACCAGGGAGATCCACTCTACTACCACAGCACCGCCTCCGGCCGGCCAGACACCAGTGGCCGCAAGCGATCTGGGGTGTGATCGGCGATGCGGGTGACGCCCGGCCCACCGAAGCCCTGAGCATCCTGACAGGCAAGGCGAAGCGCCCTGACCACCGGAGGGGGATGAACGTCTCCATCACGGGCCGTCTCATGCCGTGACGACATGAGGAGCCGCCCAGCCACTGGTCGTGCCCACGGGGAGCCGAGCATGACGTGCCCTGCACTGCTCCCTGTGTAGTGGAGAAGGAAGAGCCCCGGCCCGGCGAGAGACGAACAGCGGGAACCCGGCACGCCCCCGACGAGAGGCCCGGCTTCATAGACAGACACTGATGGGCAGTTGCGGTACCTCATCCTTCATGAGCACCCAAGGGCCGCACTGTTCCCACGAGTGGTCTCCAGAGGCAGCCAATCGAGATCGATGTCTTCAACTGCTAGTCCAAAGAGGCCGGCCCAGGAGAAACATGAAAGCCCTAGGCTGGGATCAGACAAGATTGGGATTAGCACCAGCAGACGACATACGGTTCCCGGGATTTGCGAAAACCCCCAGATGTTGCATCACCAGAAGCAAGCCTGGGCTGCTGGCCACCTGGCAGACTAGCCTTGAGCAAAGGTACATTGGCAGATACTATTGCTAGTCACGATTTTGTTGCAGTAACGTGGCTTCGCGAAGCAGAGGTCGCGCTTCGCGCAGGCGTCAACATAAGCTCAGCAGCTTGGCGGTCGAGACATGCAAAAGAGAGGCGCACAGGGATTACCCAGAAGATAAAAAGGCACACCAAGAGCGAACAGCTAGAGAGATGTCGCGCGCAATAATTATGTGCATAGAGCCACCAAGATCTTCATGAAAAGGAGTGCCGCTATTAGTGGTCAGGATTACATTCGGATCACTCTAAAGCTTGCCTAGGGAACTAGGCCAGCCTCAAATAGGTCTAATCGATAGCGCAAGTCAATCCCTGCTTGATAGGCCTTCCGTTTGAGGTCAGCCTGTTGCTGAGCATCGAGACCGTCCCAGAAAGAATTAAACATTCGTTCGGAGATTCGTCCGATACCCAAGATACCAAATATTGCCAGGGGGATGGAAACGGATGGCAGGAGTAATCGCAGCATACTAAGAGCTAGACTGATACTAAAACATGAAGGAGACAATGCTGCTCTTACTCGGACAAGGTTGGTCATCACCAGGCGCAACTGAGCTACACGGTTTAACTCACCCCGACGTACATATGGTTCAGTACGGAAGACGGTCAACAAGCTTTGATAGACAGCACAGATGACGAGGGGTCCAAACGTGCCCGAAGCGAGACCGCACAACCGAGGCGAAAGTGCAGCACAGCCAGGCACAGAAACTCTTGTAAGTGCTGCCCAAGGAATTATCTCCAGGCCAGGCCGAGGAATCGCAAGGGGTGGATAGTCATTTGGCATGGTAGTAGACAAGGCAGCAGTTTCTCGGCAGAGGTAGAGAGGATGAGGGAAGCGTCTACTGCCAATAGTGTTGGCATAACAACATCATACATCATTTGGGCCCGACTCATCAACGAAAGAAACGCTGACCATCGCTGATCAAGATGGCTACGTCAAGCACGGCAGCTTATTTCATAATGATACATACACGAGATGCTTGGATCTGCCCAGCACAAGCAGCCATGCACTCTGCTTGAGCAGGTCAAAAAGCGCTCCAGGCAAGACGTCAAGACAGCTTAAATTCTTCACCAGCAGGAGAATTGCCAATAAAGAACCAAGGATACGGCCAGACCTGGGTTGTTGCCGAGACAACTGTCATGGCAGACAGAGAGAGTATCGTGGCACTAGGGTGTTCATGGACGGATGCCAACAAAGCGACCAGGAACGTGTTCTGACTTGGAGACGCTGAAAAGCTCCTGATAATGGGCACGGACTTTTGAAGGGTCAAAGGTAAGGAATGTACGTCCAGATTCAAAGTGTTGAATGAAAACCTTGCCGAGCGCGTAAGTTGAGGCGGTGCCTAAAATGGCTCCGCTTACCGCGGAAATAGCAACGGCAGGTCCTGGTAGCAACTTCGCGACGCCCAGCGATATGCCCACGGATAAATCGCTTCCAACAAGCGAAGCAATAGCGGATTTAGCAATTTCTTTAGAGAACTCAGCACTATAAATCTCCGCGAGGTGGCGAAGCATGTTGAGCTGGACAGCCGTTAGGGCAGCGAAGCCAACCAATGGGATTGGGATTAGACCGGCGACTGCTCCCGCAGCCATGTGACTTTGGAGGGCTGTCTCAGCCTGGGAAAGGGGTGTCAATGAGGGGGCCATGAGTTGAAACTTCAATCAAGGAATTTCCAATCTTCGACGTAATTGCCGAAGATATATTTTGGGTAGCCGGGATCAGATCGATATGTCACGAGGTCATAGCGAACGTGTTGATTACCGCGGAAGAAAAACACCTTGGCGTTCCCCCAGTACACAGCCGCATCGATGCGGTCAAAACTAAGACCAACCCAACGCTCACTGGTGGGCTGAGGATAGCCATCGTCGACACTGTTAGTCAGCATATTGAATCTCACATATTGGTTACCCAAGAAGAAATAGATTGAATCTGACGAAACATTCATGGCAGCATCAATACGATTGAACGTAACCCCGGGCCAACCTTCTGTTATGAGCCGGGGATATCCTGGATCAATCACCATAGCATCTACGTCTACACGGATATACTGATCTCGATTGAAGAAATACAGCTTACGATCGAGGTTTTCTCCAGACTGAGAGACAAGGTATTTACCAAGAAATGCAGCATCAACATGGGCAAAGCCAACCTGCGCCAGCATTGGCCACTTTTCGGCGATGGGTCTTTCTGCAGTCGTCTCACCGATGTCTTGGCGGTAACTAAAGCAGTTTTTCCCGCGAAAGATATGTACACGGTTATCAAGATTGAAAACAACTCTGATGGGGGTAAAAACAGTCTCCTCAATGTAGGCTTGACGCAAAGCATCTGACTGCCGTTCATCTTCGACCAGTGTCCAGATGCCTACGGCGTCAAACTCAATGACTTGAGGGTTGTCTTTGATCGTCACCAGCCACTGATTATAGCGAGCTTCATCCAGGGAACTCAATGTAGCTAGCATTAACTCGTCACCACCCTTGCCAAAGACAGTGCACTCGGAATTGTTGGCGAGACGTTCCTTGGCTGTCTTGCTGGATGCATTCACGCTGCCGGATCCCGTACCAACAAGACTAGCTTTGATGCCAGCCTTAATATCGTCAATGCTCATGGAAGTAGACTTTGCAACAGTGAAGGCCAACGTTGCCTTACCGCCAACCCAAACCCTGCGAATGTAATGAGTTCCGAAACGCTCAAAAAAGCGAGA
>JBIIIX010000283.1:0-3999 GCA_044234415.1 Cyanobium sp. | reverse complement strand
TGGTCGGCTTTGGCGTGAAGCTGCCGATGTTTCCGCTTCACACCTGGCTTCCTGATGCCCATGGCGAGGCTAACGCGCCGGTATCGATGCTCCTAGCGGGGGTGTTGCTGAAGATGGGCGGATATGCCCTGCTGCGTTTCAACGTGCAGATGTTACCGGAAGTGCATGTTCGCCTAGCACCTGCTCTGATTATCCTCGGGATCGTGAACATCATTTACGGGGCCTTGAATGCCTTTGCCCAGGATAACGTAAAGCGTCGAATTGCCTGCAGTTCGGTTAGTCACATGGGTTTCGTCTTGATGGGTATTGGTGCTATCGATGCCCTTGGCATCAGCGGAGCGATGCTGCAAATGATCAGCCACGGCCTGATCGCTGCCGCCATGTTTTTCACCACCGGTTGCTTCTACGAGCGCACCAAAACCCTCTCGATTCCCAACATGGGTGGCCTGGCCAAAGTGCTGCCGATCAACTTCGCCTTCTTCCTGGCCAGCTGTCTGGCTTCCCTCGCGCTCCCCGGCATGAGCGGCTTCGTCAGCGAAATCACCGTTTTTTTGGGGGTGACAGCCAACGATGGCTTCACCACAAGCTTCCGCGTTGTGGCAATCGTGCTGGCGGCGATTGGGTTGGTGCTTACCCCTGTGTACCTGCTCTCCCTCTGTCGGCGTGTGTTCTTTGGACCACGCATACCGGCGCTGGCCGTGCTGGGCGACATGAAGCCCCGCGAAGTGCTGATCGGGCTCACCTTGCTGGTGCCCACCCTGATGATCGGCTTCTGGCCGCGGGTGGCGATCGACTTTTACGAGGCCAGCACCAACAGCCTCGCTAGCGAGCTGGCTGGTCAGGCCCAGTTCGCCTTGAGCCGGTTCCCCGCCCTCGGCTGAACCACGGTTCCTGCAGCCATTGGGCTGCAATTGGGAGTTCCACATTCCGATCGTCATGAGCGTCAGCAGCCCTTCAGCCCCTGCCCTGCTCGCCGGAGAGGGCCTACCGGCGTTCGAGGCGATCGGACCCGAGCAGGTGGATGAGCACATTCCGGAACTGCTGGATCAACTGCGGGCTGGGCTCGATCAGCTTGAGGCGGAGTCGCAGGCGGCCCTGGCCAGTGGCGAACCCTTGGCCTGGGAGCAGGTGATGGACCCCCTGCAGCGCTTAGGCGAACGGCTGCGTTGGAGCTGGGGTGTGGTCAGCCACCTCAACGGCGTCTGCAACAGCCCCGAGCTGCGCCAAGCCCACGCGGCCCAGCAGGGTGCGGTGGTGGCCTTCGGCAACCGCTGCGGCCAGAGCCAGGTGGTGTACAGGGCACTGCGTCAGCTGCAGGCCCAGGGCGGCTGGGACAGCACCCAGCAGCGCATCCTGGAGGCCGAGATCCGTGACATGGATCTGCGTGGTGTGGCCCTGGCCGAGCAGGAGCAGCTGGCCTTCAACGCCGCCAGCCAGGAGCTGGCTGAGCTGGCCACCCGCTTCGGCAACAAGGTTCTCGATGCCACCAACAGCTGGACCCTGTGGCTGCGGGACCGAAGCGAGGTGGCGGGCCTGCCCACCAGCTTGCTGGAGCTGCTGGCCCAGGCCGCCCGTGACGGGGGCGAGCCCGACGCCACCGCATCGGCTGGTCCCTGGCTGATGGGACTGGACTTGCCTCGCTTCAGCCCGTTTCTGCAACACAGCAGCCGCCGTGATCTGCGCGAGCGGGTCTACCGCGCTCAGGTCAGCAAGGCCTCCGGCGAGGAGGAGGGCAACTGGCCCCTGATTGAGCGGATTCTCAGCTTGCGGTTGGAACAAGCGCAGCGGCTCGGCTACCGCCATTGGGCTGAGGTCAGCCTGGCGTCGAAAATGGCTCAGGACGAGGCGGCGGTGGAGCGGCTCCTGGAGGAGCTGCGGGCAGCCGCCTACCCGGTTGCCCAGGCGGAATTGGAGCAGCTCAAGGCCTGTGCCGCGGCGGCCGCTGCAGCCGAAGCCCACGACTTCCAACCCTGGGATGTGAGTGTCTGGGCCGAAGCCCAACGGCGGCAGAGCTTCGAGCTCGACAGTGAAGCCCTGCGCCCCTGGTTTCCGCTCCCCCAAGTGTTGGAGGGGTTGTTTGGGCTGTGTGACCGTTTGTTTGGCATCTCGATCAGCGCCGCCGATGGCGAGGCGCCGGTATGGCATCCGGATGTGCGCTTCTTTCGGGTGAACGACCGCGACAGCGGCGAGGCCCTGGCGGCGTTCTATCTCGATCCCTACAGCCGGCCCGGCAGCAAGCGCGGCGGGGCCTGGATGGATGAATGCCTGGTGCGCTCCCAGCGACCCGATGGCACGGCGGTGTTGCCGGTGGCCTATCTCATCTGCAACCAGAGTCCCCCCGTGGGGGACACCCCCAGCCTGATGACCTTCAGCGAGGTGGAGACTCTCTTCCACGAGTTCGGCCATGGGCTGCAACACATGCTCACCACGGTTGAACGTCCCCAGGCGGCCGGCATCAACAATGTGGAGTGGGATGCGGTGGAGCTTCCCAGCCAGTTCATGGAAAATTGGTGTTACGACCGCGCCACACTGATGGGCATGGCGCGCCACTGGCAGACGGGCGAACCACTGCCGGAAGCGGAGTACGCCAAGTTGCTGGCAGCCCGTACATTTATGGCAGGATCGGCCACCCTGCGCCAGGTGCATTTCGCCCTCACCGATCTGCGCCTGCACAGTCACTGGACGCCGGCATGTGGACTGACGCCCGAGCAGTTACGGCGTGAGATTGCAGAAACCACCACGATTCTGGCGCCGATCGAGGAAGATGCCTTCCTCTGCTCGTTTGCTCACATCTTCGCGGGTGGTTATTCGGCGGGGTACTACTCCTACAAGTGGGCCGAGGTGCTCAGCGCCGATGCCTTCAGCGCCTTCGAGGAGGTGGGCTTGGACAACGAAGCGGACATCCAGGCCACAGGCCGCCGCTTCCGCGATACGGTGTTGGCCCGCGGTGGCAGTCAGCACCCCACCGAGCTGTTTGCGGCGTTTCGGGGTCGGGAGCCCAGCAGCGATGCCTTGATTCGCCATTCGGGTCTGGTGGCGGCCGTGGCGTCTCAGAAACCCAGCTGACCAGGGGTCTCAACACCTTCGCCCATCGCGGCCATGGCAAGGGAACGAGCCAGGCAGATCACGGCCTCCAGGATCGGGCCAACGCTGCGGTCGCTGAGGCTGGAGGCCAGGAAGGAGCGATCGATCTTGCACCGATCGATTTCGGTGATCTGCAGCTCCAAAAACTCCGCCCCCAGGCCGCAGTCGCGCAGGGCTGCATCGCCCTGCGCGTCCACATCCGCCACCGCTCCGGCGCCACCGGAGCGGGTTCGCGCTGCTGCCAACGCAGCGGCAGCCCCTGCCAGCCGATCAGGCGATTGCCCTCCCGCCCGCTGCGGTGGTCAACGCAGTGGCAATCATCGCCCTCGAGGGTGGATCACCTGTGGCAGCTGGGCGGATCACCAGCTTGCAAGGGTCGAGATCGACCACCACGAGAAGCTCGCACCGGTCGCGACGTGCCCTCTCTACCGCGGGGGTCACAGCGGCAGGGATCTGTGCTGGAACCGCCGCGCCCCACTGGAATAGTCAGCGGCGATGTGGCCCTCGCCGCGCAGGCGGTAGCGGTAGGTGACCAGCCCCTCCAGCCCCACCGGCCCCCGAGGCGGCAGGGTTTGGGTGCTGATACCCACTTCCGCTCCAAAGCCGTAGCGGAAGCCATCGGCGAAGCGGGTGCTGCAGTTGTGATAGACCCCAGCGCTGTCCACCGCCGCCAGGAAGCGCTCGGCCGCCACGGGATCACTGCTGCAGATCGCGTCAGTGTGGCGCGTGCCGTAGCGGGCGATGTGCGCTAACGCCGCCTCCAGATCCGGCACCACCCGCACGCTCAGGATCAGGTCCGAGTATTCCGTGCTCCAATCGTCCTCCCCAGCGGGATGGATCACACCATGGGCCTGGGCTGCCGCATCGCCTCTCAGCTCCACGCCGGCCTCAGCCATGACCCGCACGAGCTGCGGC
>JBIIIX010000045.1:0-14659 GCA_044234415.1 Cyanobium sp. | reverse complement strand
CTTGAGAGCGACACATCTCCACACCCTTAACAATCATGACAGAGTCCTGGCATTCGATTTTATCTCTTCCTAACCCAACGGAACCGTGAAAAGAGTACTTATCACTGGCGGAGCCGGTTTCATCGGCAGTCATCTCTGCTTACAGATGCTCAACGCTGGGCACTCCTTGGTCGTTCTCGATGACTTTTCCAACAGTTCCCCCGTCGCCTTGAAGCGTGTTGCAGCACTGGCTGGTCTGCAACAATGGCAGGAGTCGGGCTCTGGCGTTTGGCAAGACTGCCAACCCTCAAGGCTTGAATTGCGCCAGGGCGATGTGCGAAGTCGTGCTGATCTCCTGCAAGCATGTCAAAATATTGATGCGGTTATCCATCTGGCCGGTCTCAAGTCCGTGGGCGAATCAGTGCAAGATCCTCTTCGATATTGGGATATCAATGTGCAAGGCACCTTGCAGTTGCTGCAGGTCATGGATGAGCTTGGCTGTCGAACAGTCGTCTTTAGTAGTAGCGCCAGCGTTTATGGGTTGCAGGAGCAAGTGCCAATTGCAGAGTCGGCTCAAATCAAGCCCATCAATCCCTACGCGTCCACAAAAGCAACAGTGGAGCAACTCCTCTCCGACCTTGTGGGCTCTGGCAGCGATTGGCGGGTTGCCTCCCTTCGCTACTTCAACACAGTTGGCGCCCACCCTAGTGGACAAATTGGTGAAGCGCCGCTAAACACCCCGAGCAATCTGTTTCCGCTGATCATACAGGTGGCTTCTGGCAAGCGGGATTCTCTACAAGTCTTTGGACAAGACTGGCCAACACAAGATGGTACTTGCCTGCGAGATTATATTCATGTTATGGATCTCGCCGATGGTCATGTTGCAGCTTTAGACAAGCTGCTGAACAATGGATGCCAGTGTCTGCGCGTCAACCTTGGCACCGGTCGGGGGCATTCGGTTCTGGAAGTGATTCAGGCCTTCAATGCCACGAGCGGGATTGCCGTTCCCTGGGTGAAGGCGGAGCGCCGCCCCGGGGACGCAGCCGTCAGCGTGGCCGACATCCGCGTTGCAAAGCAGGTGCTGGGCTGGTCCGCAAGCCGCTCCCTTGAGGACATGTGCAGGGACAGTTGGGCCTGGTTGTGTGCCAACCCTGCTGGTTACCCGGACAACGCAAGCGATGCTTTGTGATTTGGACGATTGTGGCCGTGCATCCTGGCGTAGGGTTTAAGGACGCTCACAGCATCGACAGCATGCCTCCCATGCAAGGATGGATACTGGTTTTGGCGATCCTTGCTGAGGTGCTCGCCACATCGGCTCTCAAGGCTTCGAACGGCTTTACCCGTCCAGGTCCAAGTTTGATTGTGATCATCGGCTACATGGTGGCCTTTTATTGTCTATCCCTAAGCCTCCGAACCATTCCCCTGGGCATTGTTTACGCAGTCTGGTCGGGTTCAGGAGTTGCGCTCATTTCTCTGATCGGCTGGCTGGTTTACGGTCAGGTCCTTGATCTGGCGGCGGTGGTAGGGCTTGCAATGATTGTTGCTGGCGTGATTGTGCTTAATCTAGGGTCCATGGCCTCCCATTGATAAGCTCATATTCGGACCATTAAACGCCTCTCAGATGCATACTACATTCCATGACTAGACAGCTTTGCGACACAATCAGAATCAAGCAGCCACTTCAAACTCGCTGTCAAGTATTGATAAAGGATTATTGCCAAACTAATGGCATCAAATCGCAGACAGATGATCAGCTTATCGGCAATAACAGCATGGATCAAGAGGCCGAAGCACTTTCGTTGGCAGAATCGGAGATCAGCTTGCGTTGATCTAGAACTGCTAGATATAAGGATTCAGGGATATCCCTGATATCGTATTCAGAGGGCAGGGTGCCGTGGGCGTGACGGTGAACCACGAGCCAACAGTTGCGCTGGGGATCGGCATGTGTACTGTCGAAATCAAAGGATTCGACAGCCAACCGTTCAATGAGCTTGGGCTCCCAGAGTGTTGAACTGGAATGTTCTGCGGAATTTGGCATCCGAGATTTGGATCAGCTGTGCAGTTTAAGCCTGTGAGGCGACAGTTGCGACCACAGATGGCGATCGCGAGTGCTGCTCCACAGCGTTGCCATGCCAGAAGAGCGACAAACTCATCGGCTCGACCCTGGTTCATCACTGTGGCGGACATCTCCAGCCCAAGGCCTGCCGCGTAGGGTTGTGCGGTAGCTTGAATCCAGCTTTTGCTAGGAATACTCATGGGCATGGCGTTGCTCGCTTGCAACGCCGTCCGAGAAAGCTTCCGCGCCAGCCAGGCTGTCAGCTCGCCGTTGGCCAGAGTCACTGCGAAATGCAAGCCCATTTGGCCGTTGCCAGCACGCCAATCGGAGCTGAGCAAGTTGACCACACTCGTTCGTGTCTCCAAGCTGGTGGTAGAGCAATCGGCGACGGCCTTGGCCATGAAGATGCCCTACTTAAGGCTCGTGCACGCAACAGTTGAGAACTGCAAGCTGCAGCCGCAACAGCGAGCGAGGCGGCGCGGGCTTGCTGGCGCCAGCCGCAGTGTCAGCACGCCAATTCTGCTCCTGCTGTTCACGCTGTTGGTGGCAGGCGACGGCCCGCAGTTTCGGGCTGGTGCGCCGACGACTCTGGAGAGCGATGTGAACCCACTCGGACCGGAGCATGTCGCGCTCATCGTTAATGCCCAAGATCCCCTGAGTGAAGCGATTGGCCGCGTGTATGCCCAGGTGAGGGCGATCCCGAGCGCCAATATCATCCGAGTTCGCTTTGCGGTGCCGAGCACGAGCCTTGATCCGGTGATGTTCAGTCAGATGCGTCGCGACATTCTGCGACGTACGCCCGACCAAGTTCAGGTCTATGCGCTGGCCTGGGCGGCTCCCTGGCAGGTCGGCTGCCAGTCGATCACGGGAGCCCTCAGTTTCGGGGTCCGGCAGCTGCCCTGCCCCCCCAGCTGCCACACCACCCGCCTCAACCCCTACTTCGCCCGCGGCGAGATTCGCCGGCCTTGGCAGCAACTGGGCTTGCGCCTCTCGATCCTGCTGGCCGCCACGGATCTGTCCAGGGCCACCGCGCTGATCCAACGTGGCAAGGCGGCGGATGGCAGTGCACCACCGGGAACCGTATATTTGCTGAGCACATCAGATCGTAAACGCAATCTCAGAGCGCAGCGCTATCGCGGTGTCATCGCGACACTTGCAGGCTCGTTACAAGTGAAGATTTTGCAAGGGAACCGCCTTTTTGGCGCCAGAGATGTGATTGCATATTTCACAGGTCTTCCCCGGGTGGAAGCGATTGACAGTAACCGTTTTCGGCCCGGAGCCGTCGCCGATCACCTCACCTCCTTCGCCGGCCGGTTAACGCCGCAGGATCAGCCGGGAGCGCAGACCAGTGCCTTGCGCTGGCTGGAGGCCGGCGCCACGGGCAGTTATGGCACCGTGGTTGAGCCCTGTGCCATCGCGGAGAAATTTCCGGATCCGCTGTTGCTACTCGCATACTATCGAGGCGGAGATACTCTGGTTGAAAGTTACTGGCGCAGCGTCGCCATGCCCGAACAGGGCGTGTTCATCGGCGAACCCTTGGCCCGGCCATGGCCGTGATGGCGTTTGTGGGGCCGGCGGGCGATCCGCGCAGGGCGCCAGGCCCTTGGTTGGACACTGCCAGCAGGATGCATCAAGCCTATTGGCAGCGTTGGTCTCCCCTGAATTCGGCAACCTGATGCCATGATCCAGACCCCAAGGCCTTTGTCGCTGGAGAGCGCTGTGTCCATGATCAAATTGCCACCCATCTCTGGTGCGGAACAGGAGCTGCAGGGGCTGCGACCGCCGACCATGCGGCCATCCCCAGGCCAGCCAAGACTCGGGATCGAGGCCATTCAAGCGGGTTTTGCCTGTGCTTTGCATATGCATCAACCAACCATCCCCGCCGGGGCTGATGGTGAGCTGATCTCCCATCTGCAATACATGTTTGAGCACAGCGGTGAAGGCGACAACCACAATGCAAGCGCCTTCGCAGATTGCTACAAGCGCCTGGCAGAAATTATTCCTCAGCTGATTGCTGACGGCTGCAGTCCTCGGATCATGCTTGACTATTCAGGCACCCTTCTCTGGGGATTTGAGCAGATGCAACGCCATGATATTCTTGATGCCTTACGGTTTCTTGCCTGTGACCCTCAGATGCAGTTCCACGTGGAATGGCTTGGAACCTGCTGGGGCCATGCTGTAATACCTTCCACGCCAATCCCCGATCTGAAGCTGCAGATTCAGGCTTGGCGCAGCCATTTTCTAGCTCTGTTTGGCCCAGAGGCATTGCAACGGGTCAGAGGGTTCTCTCCGCCAGAGATGCATCTCCCCAACCACCCTGATTGCTTGTATGAATTTGTCAAGGCGCTCAGGGAATGTGGCTATCAGTGGCTGCTGGTTCAAGAGCACACGGTGGAGAACTTAGACGGATCTGGCCTTTCGCGTGAACAGGCTTTCATCCCCCATCAATTGGTTGCCCGCAACTCTCTAGGTGAAGAACTTCGCATTGTGGCTCTGATTAAGACGCAGGGGTCAGACACCAAGCTCGTCGGGCAAATGCAGCCGTACTACGAGGCTTTGGGGTTGAGGAGACAAACTCTCGGAGATCGCTGCATTCCAGCCCTGGTCAGCCAGATCGCTGATGGTGAGAATGGTGGCGTGATGATGAATGAGTTTCCCCAGGCCTTCATCCAAGCCCACCAGCGTATCGCCAACCATGATAGCGACATCGGCACACTGGCCTTGAATGGCAGCGAATATTTGGATTTGCTTGAAGCCGAAGGTGTGCAGACCGACGACTACCCGTGCATTCAGGCCATCCAGCAGCACAAACTTTGGCGGCTGGTCGACCAGCGACCCACTGCGGCAACTTCTGCGGCGAACTCTGCGGCAACCACTGCGGCAACCACTGCGGCAACCATTGCGGCAAAAACTGCGGCCGCGATCGCTGAACTCCATTGTAAAGATCCCCAATTCTCCATGGTGGGCGCCTCCTGGACCAATCAACTCAGCTGGGTGGATGGCTATCAGAATGTTTGCGAACCCATGCAACAACTCAGTGCCCGCTTCCATCAGCACTTTGATCCTCTGGTGGCCGCAGACCAGAGCATCACCCGCAGCCCGCAGTACCAGGAAGCATTGTTGTATTTGCTGCTCCTCGAAACCAGTTGCTTTCGCTACTGGGGCCAGGGCACCTGGACCGACTACGCCCGTGAGCTCTATCGGCGCGGTGAGGCTTCGCTCGGCTCTGCCTCTGAGCTGAGCTGAAGCTCGTTCGGCCTCGCGATCAGCGGACGCTTCGTTCAGCAGGCCAGCTGTCTGCGATGAATCGAGGCCATGTCATCCGGCCTGCTAACCCTGGCTCACTGGCTGCCAGGATCTGGGTGAGGCCGCAGGACTGGTGAATGGGCGCCGAAACACCCCCCTCGCTTCGGGGCCAACGGCCTGGCTGACGACCGTTTCAGGCCGAGCCGGACGGATCGGATGACTGGTGGGCCGCAGCGTAAGCCGGTTGCGGGATGCCGTCAGACTGTGGAACCAGCAGATCCGCCGCGATGCCATTCGAGGTTTTCCCCCCGCAAGCTCGTCGCCCCTGCCCTTGCCTCCCTGATCACCAGGGCGTTCACAACCGCACTTCCGCTGACGAGCAACTTGGCCCCGCTGACAGCCAGCGCCTCAACCATGGTCCGATCCGACGTCGCCCACGTGCGCCTCTTCTGGCTGGCGCCTTGAGGCCTCGCCTCTGGTCAGGCGATCGGAGCTGGCTGGGCAGCGGCGTGGCCCTGGCACTTGGAGCCTGCTGCAGTGCGGTCTCGCTGTTGCCGGGCCGAGCGGTCCTGGCCGAGACGCTGTCCCCGCCCCCACCGGCCACCGGCGCCGCCCCGCTCACGACAGCCCAAGCTAATCAGGGCAAGGCCGGCCTCGCCGCTTCTACGCCCAAACCCCAATCAAAGGCCAATCAGCCCGAAGCGATCGACAACGGTGGACTGTTGCCGCCTCCCTGTCCCCTAATCGTGCCGCCGCAAATGCCAGCCCTGCAGCCGATCCGCATCCAACCCTCCCAGGTGGCCGCGAAGAACCGCATGGGCTGCCTCTCGGCCGCGGATGCCTTCTACGGCCCTGATGGCTGTCCGCTGCGGCTCTGCCCCGCCAGCAGCGGCGCCTTCCCCGCCGGCAAGCCCCGCTGAGGGTCCGCCTTTCGGCCCGCCGGGGCGGTTGACACGCCATGGGGGTTCGGCGCTCCCATCCTGGGTGTGGGGCTCCGGCCTGCGGGGTTCGGCCCTCCTGATTCCCAGCGTCGGCGTTCCTCCATACGGTGCGTACAGATCCGCACCCGATACGCCCGGAGGTTCATCCATGCATCCCACCGCCGAACTCTTCACGGAAAAAGCCTGGGCCGCTGTGGTCAACGCCCAGCAGCTGGCCCAGCAGCGTCGTCAGCAACAGATGGAGAGCGAGCACCTGTTCGCCGCACTGTTGGCTCAGCAGGGACTGGCCAGCCGGATCCTGGAGAAGGCGGGGGTCGATGTGGGCAGCCTGCTGCAGAAACTCGAAGCCTTCAGCGCCGGCCAGCCAAGCCTCAGCGCCGCCCCTGACAACATTTACCTCGGCCGTGGCCTAGATAGCGTGCTCAACAGGGCCGATGGGCTCAAAAAAGAGTATGGCGATAGCTACATCGCCATCGAACACCTGCTGCTGGCCTTGGCCGATGACGACCGCTGCGGCCGCCAGTTGCTCTCCCAGGCTGGCAGCAATGCCGCCAAGCTCAAGCAGGCGGTGCAAGCGGTGCGCGGCACCCAGAAGGTCACCGACCAGAATCCGGAAGGCACCTACGAATCCCTAGAGAAATACGGCCGCGATCTCACCGCCGCCGCACGCGAAGGCAAGCTCGATCCGGTGATTGGCCGCGATGAGGAAATCCGCCGCACGATCCAAATCCTCAGCCGACGCACCAAGAACAACCCGGTGCTGATCGGTGAGCCCGGCGTCGGCAAGACCGCAATCGTGGAGGGCCTTGCCCAGCGCATCGTCAACGGCGATGTGCCCCAGGCCCTGCAGAATCGCCGCCTGATCGCCCTCGACATGGGCGCCTTGATCGCCGGCGCCAAGTATCGCGGTGAGTTCGAAGAGCGCTTGAAAGCGGTGCTCAAGGAGGTCACCGCCTCCGAGGGCCAGATCGTGCTGTTCATCGATGAGATCCACACCGTCGTCGGCGCTGGCGCCAGTGGCGGTGCCATGGATGCCAGCAACCTGCTCAAGCCGATGCTGGCCCGCGGCGAGCTGCGCTGCATCGGTGCCACCACCCTTGATGAGCACCGCCAGCACATCGAAAAAGACCCAGCCCTGGAGCGCCGCTTCCAACAGGTGTTTGTCGATCAGCCCACGGTGGAGGACACGATCTCGATCCTGCGTGGCCTGAAAGAGCGCTACGAGGTGCACCATGGTGTGCGCATCGCCGATAATGCCTTGGTGGCGGCGGCCCTGCTCTCCAGCCGCTACATCGCTGATCGATTCCTGCCTGATAAAGCGATCGATTTGGTGGATGAATCCGCAGCCCGCCTGAAGATGGAGATCACCTCCAAGCCTGAGCAGATCGATGAACTCGATCGCCGCATCCTCCAGCTGGAGATGGAAAAGCTCTCGCTCGGCCGCGAATCGGATGCCGCCAGCCGCGATCGCCTGGAGCGGCTGGAGAAGGAGCTGGCCGATCTGGCGGAACAGCAGAGTGCCCTGAATGCCCAGTGGCAGAAGGAGAAGGGCTCGATCGATGAATTGAGCTCCATCAAGGAGGACATCGAGCAGGTGCAGCTGCAGGTGGAGCAGGCCAAACGCAACTATGACCTCAACAAAGCGGCTGAGTTGGAGTACGGCACCTTGGCCGACCTGCACAAGAAGCTCGCCGCCAAGGAGGCCGAGCTCAACGCCGGCGGAGAGAAAACGCTGCTGCGCGAGGAGGTCACCGAGGATGACATCGCTGAGGTGATCGCCAAGTGGACCGGCATCCCCGTGAGCAAGCTGGTGCAGAGCGAGATGGAGAAGCTGCTGCATCTTGAGGACGAGTTGCATACGCGTGTCATCGGCCAGCAGCAGGCCGTCACGGCGGTGGCGGATGCCATCCAGCGCTCCCGTGCCGGCCTCAGCGATCCCAACCGGCCCATCGCCAGCTTCCTCTTCCTTGGCCCCACTGGCGTGGGCAAGACCGAACTCTCCAAGGCTCTGGCCTCCCAGCTGTTCGATTCCGAGGAGGCGATGGTGCGCATCGACATGTCCGAGTACATGGAGAAGCACGCCGTCAGCCGTTTGATCGGAGCGCCTCCGGGCTACGTGGGCTACGAGGAAGGCGGCCAGCTCACCGAAGCGGTACGGCGACGCCCCTATGCGGTGATCCTGTTCGATGAGGTGGAAAAGGCCCACCCCGATGTGTTCAATGTGATGCTGCAGATCCTCGATGACGGCCGCGTCACCGATGGTCAGGGTCGCACGGTGGATTTCACCAACACGGTGCTGATTCTCACCAGCAACATCGGCAGCGCCTCGATCCTCGACCTGGCCGGCGATCCCACCCGCCACGGCGAAATGGAGAAACGGGTGAATGACGCCTTGCGAGCCCACTTCCGCCCGGAGTTCCTCAACCGCCTCGATGAATCGATCATCTTCCACAGCCTCAAGGCCGAAGAACTGCGGCAGATCGTTGAGCTGCAGGTGAAGCGGCTGGCGAAACGGTTGGAGGAGAAGAAGCTGGGCCTGCAACTCGATGACGAATCCCTCGATTGGCTGGCCGGCGTGGGCTACGACCCGGTGTATGGAGCCCGCCCGTTGAAGCGCGCGATCCAGCGCGAGCTGGAAACGCCGATCGCCAAAGCGATTCTGGCCGGCAGCTTCAGCGCCGGCAACAGCATCGCCGTGACCGTCGAAAACGAGCGGCTGCGTTTCCGGGTGGCTGAACCTGCCAACCTCAGCGGGCCCGTGCCGGCGCTGGTTTGAGGCGCTGAGGCGTCCGCTAAACCCCTACCGCCAGCCCCATGGCCCTGGCGCCTAAAGCGCCAGGGCTTTTTGAATCACCGGGTTCTCGTACCAGCTCCAGGGGCCCTGCTTGACGGCCTCGATGCCGAGCTCAGCCCGCAGCTCCTCCAGGTTTCGAGCCATGTGATCCTCCCAGGGGATCGGGAACAGCGGTTGGGCCTGGGCGGCAATCTCCAGACCGTGGCTGATGAGCCGAAACGTAGAGCTGGTCGTGCGCAATCGTTCCTTATGGCTGCTCATCTGACTCTCCGGGGTCTCATTTTGAAACCAGGTCAGCAGCAGGCTGATCAGATCGATGAAGCCCAGCCCAGGGTGATTGAATTGCCCGACGCTGATGCTGATCACACCGATCTCGCCGAAACCGTCCAAAAGGTCTGCAGGTGTTCGCGGGTGGCGATCTGATCGAGATAGCGGAAGCCCATCGGCGTGGCGTGCTGTCGCTTGGACGGTAGTCAGACGCGTGATCGTTGGCAGCCTTGGCCCATCAGCCCCTGGCTCCAGCCTCAGTCTCACGCCGCGACGGCCGTCGCGTCCGCCTGATTCCCCTGCGCCCACACCCGGCGCCCGCATTCGGCCCGCCCCGCCGCCTCAGCCCAGCAACGCGTCGATCCGTCCAGCCAACTCCACATCCAGATTCGAGAGGCCGCCCGTGTCGTGGGTGGTGAGTTCAATCGTCACCCGGTTCCAGACATTGCTCCACTCCGGATGGTGATTCAGCTGTTCCGCCGCCAGCGCCACCCGGGTCATGAAGGCGAAGGCCTCAGAGAAATCGGCGAAGCGCACCTGCCGCCGCAGCTTGTCGTTCTGCACGGTCCAGTGTGGTAAGCGATCCGTGAGCGCTTGCACCTCGGCGGTGGTCAGGGGGGTGGCCATGGCGGGAGTGGCGTTGCGCGGCGCGATTGTTGTCAACCTAACCAGCCCGTCGCCGCGGCTTGGCGCGCTCGGCCAACACCCCGCTGATTTGCACGCCTGAGCAGGTCTCGCCTGCCTGGCGGCTCCTCCTGCGCACCCCCAGCTCCGCGGGGCTTGGGGTGCTGGGCCAGCGCCCCGGCCCCATCGCCTCCCTGGCCTGGTCCCAGGCTGGCGCACCCCTCAGGTCGAGCTTGTGCCATCGCCGGCCAGCCCAGCGGCCGGCCCCCCTTGGCTTGCCCCAGCTGGCGCGAGCGCCAGCAGCGTGGCCACCATCAACCGCAGGGTCTGCCGGTTGCCTCCGGCCTCCCGCCAGCGCTCGATCCACAGCGGCAGCGCCGAAGACGTCGACGCCCCGTTCTCGGCTCCGCCATGCACCAGGCCCAGACGCCCCAAATAGGCCAAGGCGTCATCCAGGCAGGATCCGCTGGCCCCGAAGCCGTCCAGCAGCGGGTCGAGGGCGGCCTGCAGGGTTTCCAGTTCGTCATGGCTCAGGGCGGGCAGGGGATCGACCATCAAGGCAGAGGCTGAGTTGGGTGCGCCCTGGGCGCTCCGGAAGTCTGGAACAGCGCTCAGCGGGGCGGGTGTCCAGGCTCCGCCGCCGCGGGTCTTGGCTCCGTGTCCAGCAACATTGACGCTTGCGCCGCCCGGCCGGCTGCGATCAACGGCGCCGCCCCGGTTCGCCGCCGAGGTGATGGATGGCATGCAGGGCCACGCCCCAAAGCTCGGTGTCCGCTGGCGAATCGGCGGGATCACGCTCCGGGCCCAGGGGAATCAGCGGGCTGACGCCATCGCTCGCCTCCAGCCAGAGGCGACCATCGCGCCGCCCCAGGCGCCGCAGGATGAAGGCGCCCTGGTGGGTGGCCACCACCACCTGTCCCGGTCGCGGCGTGACGCTGCGGTCGATCACCAGCAGGTCGCCATCGAAAATCCCGTCACCCCGCAGGGCATCGCCACAGGCCCGCATCAGAAACGTGGAGAGAGGCCTGGGGATCAGCTCCAGGTTGAGGTCGATGCGGGCTTCCACGTAGTCGTCGGCAGGACTGGGGAAGCCCGCGGCCACCGTGTCCCCCAGCAGTGGACAGAGCAGGGATTGCGGCAGGGGATCGGGCCCTGGGGCGAAGGATTGGGGCAGGCCCGCCGGCAGGACCTCCAGCCAGGCCGGCGCCGCGGCCCTGGGGCGATCGGGGCGGGCTGGGAACGGGGAATCGGCGTGGCTCGGCATCGAGGGGAACGCTGGTTGGCTGGGGCTGGGGCTGACAGGACAAGAGCAACCCGAAGCCCAAAGATGAGGGGTGGAGGGAGCGGAGCCGGGAGGGCCGGACCAACGCGACAACCCTACCAGCAAAGTAGTTCAGAAGTACCATGGCATAGGCGCGCTTGTCGCGCGCGCCATTCCCGGCGGGAGTGCGCCGCTAGCAGGGCGCCGATGGGGGGGCATGGCGACAATCAGGGGCGAAAACAGGCACATCGTGGGCTGCGCACGGGGTGCCTCGGAGGCCGGCTGCACCGCAGCCAAACCCCGCAGCCCCAGACCCGCAGCCCAACCCCTCAACCCGAGCCTGCAATGGTCAGCAGCTCGTGACACGCGTCGATCCCCGAGCTCGTGCGCGTCGATGGATGGGCGGAGGCCGGCCACATGGAGGCTGGTGCGGCGGACCTTGGAGCCGTCAGGCCCCTAGATGTAGTTCCGCCGTTGATCCCGCGGAGCGCCAGGCGCTGGCCGGCATAAGCCGCCAGCCGCCATAACCGTCGAGCTCCAGCACCGTGTCGTGGAAGCCCAGCAGCGTGGGGCGATGGCCCACGCTCACCAGCGCCGTGTCGCGCTCCGCCAGCAGGGCGTACAACAGCCGTTCGGTGGGCACATCCAGGGCGCTGGTCGCCTCATCGAGCACCACGAAGCGGGGGGCCGCCAGCAGCAGCCGGGCAAAGGCCAAGCGCTGCTGCTCACCCAGCGACAACAGCCGCGGCCAGTCCTGGGTGATCGAGAGGTCGGGATAGCGCAGCACCAGTTCCGCCAGCCGCACCTGCTCCAGCACATGGCGCAGCTGCTCGTCGCTGAAGCGATCCACCGGCTGGGGATAGCAGAGCTGCTCCCGCAGGCTGCCGAGCAACATGTAGGGCTTCTGGGGGATGAACAGCAGCTCCCCCGGCTCCGGCCGCTCCACGTCGCCCCGGGAGGCGGACCACAGCCCGCTCACCAGCCTCAGGAAGGAGGTCTTGCCGCAACCGGAAGGGCCCACCACGAGCAGGCGCTGGCGCGGCCCCACGCTCAGGCTGAGGTCGCGCACCAGGGGCCTGCTGCCGCCCGGTGGCACCAGATCGACATGGCGCAGCACGATGGCGTCGGCGGACGGGGCAGCGGCGGTGGTGGCGGCAGCGGCAGCGGCTGCGGTGGCGGTGGTAGTTGCGCCAGCCGGCTCGGAGCCGGATCGGCCCGGCTGCACGAGCAGGCCGGCGGCTTGGGCCGGCACCGTGGACTGCTGCGCCTGGCTGATCAGCTCAACCTTCGACTGGAATCCCTCGAGTCGGCTGATCGAGGCGGAGAAGGCGGCAAGGCGATCGATGTTGTTAACGATATAGCTGACGGAAAACAACACCTGAGAAAAGGCGATGCTGGCCTGGCCGAAAACGCCGAAATCCACCTGTTTCGCGAAATAGATCGGCGCAATCACCAACCAGGGCAGAAAGCGAGAGAAATAATCGTAGGAGCGTTGAATCACCGTGATCACCGCCTCCCAGACGATCAGGCGGTTGTAGTTCTTGATCACACCGCCCAGGCGACGATCGGCCTCCCTCTCCTCCTGGCGCTCGCCGCGGTAAAAGGCGATCGACTCAGCATTGTCGCGGATGTGAACGAGGCCATAGCGGAAATTGGCCTCGAGCTTGAGTTGCTGATAGTTCAGCTCCACCAGCTTGCGGCTGGCAAAGATGATCACCGCCGTGCCCGCCAGCGAATACACCAACAACCAGGTCGCCAGCCTGGTGCTGATCGTCAACAGCACAAAGATGAAGCTCACAAAGGTGAGCAATGCCGAAATCACCTCCACCGCCACCGTCAGGCTGGTTCCGGTAAAGCTGGCGGCATCCTGGGAGATCCGCTGGTCGGGGTTATCAATCTGCTCTTGGCTCTCGTCGTTTGGATTAAGAATGTAATAGGCGCGGTTGGTGAGATAACGGCTGAGCAACCGACCGGTGAGCCACTCTCTCCACAGCAGACCAAGCTTGGGGATCAGATAGCTCTGCAGAGCCCGGATCGGCAGCGCCAATACCAGGCAAAAAGCATAGATCGCCACAATCTTCCAAAACTCATCAGCCTTGTAACCCACCAGCGCATTCTCAATATTTCTGGCCACGAAACTGATGCCCACATTGATGCCATTGATCACCAGGATCAGCAGCATGATCACCCCCAGAAGCAGCCAGGGCAGCCAGCGGCCCTCGCGCAGGCGATGGCGAAACACCCCGAACGCCAGCAGGCCGGCCGCAGTCAGCACCATCACCACCGCACCCACAGGGCTCTGCCAGATGGCGTTCACCTGCTGCGGCACCCCTGGCAGGAAACGATCGCGCAATTCCGGAATCAGCAGCCCGCTGAGGCTGACGGCGCCCGTGAGCAACAGCAGGGTGAACCCCACAACCACCGCCAGCAGCGCCACGAGCAGCAGCCCAAACGACAAGCCGCTGGCGCCGTTGTCCAGGGGCAGGAAATAGGGCTGAGCCAGTCGCTGCAGCTTGCCCAGCTGATCGCGGAACGACTTAAACGGAGACATGGTGCCGATCAGATGGAGGCATTGTCGCCGCTCGGCGGCGGATCCTGAGGTGATCGAACGCCAGCCCGGTCAATCGGCGCCGGGCTGGGCTGGGCTGGAGGGCAGCCCTGGGCCGGCGGAGCCGCGGATTGAGCGAGGCCGAGGACGATGCCGAGGACGTGGCCCCGCGGCGGCACCTCCAGGGGCGCAGCCCCCAGCCGATCAGCCCGGTGGCCAGGCCAGCGGCCGGCCGCCGAGCACATGCACATGCAGGTGGAACACGGTTTGGCCGGCCTCAGCGCCGCTGTTGATCACCGTGCGCCAACCGCTCAATCCCTCCTGCTGGGCCACCCGCGCCGCCACCAGCAGCAAGTGGCCCAGCAGGGCCTCGTGCTCGGGGCCGGCCTCGCCGAGTTGGGCGATCGGCTCCCGCGGGATCACCAGCAAATGCACCGGCGCCTGGGGGGCCACATCGCGGAAGGCGAGGCAGCGGTCATCGCTGTACACCGCATCGCAGGGGATCTCTCCCCGCAGGATCCGGCCGAAGATCGTGTCGTTGCTGGCCATGGCGGTCAACGGGTCGAAGACGGGGCGAGAGCCGGGCAACGGATGCGAAACCCGTTGCCGCGACAGCAACTGTGACAGGTGGTGGCATTGATCTTGCAGTGGAGATGGCGACGATGCTGGCGCGCTGCAGCAGTGCGGCCCTGTGGGGCCTGGATGCCGTGGAGGTCACGGTGGAGGTGGATCTGGCGCCGGGGCTGCCGGGCCTGCAGCTGGTCGGCCTGCCCGACGCCGCGGTTCAGGAGGCCCGTGAGCGGGTGCGAGGCGCCCTGCGCAACAGCGGCCTGCGGGTGCCCCTCAGCCGCGTGGTGGTGAGCCTGGCCCCCGCCGATCTGCGCAAGGCGGGCCCGGGCTTCGATCTGCCGATCGCCCTGGGGCTGCTGATCGCCAGCGGTCA
>JBIIIX010000043.1:0-14718 GCA_044234415.1 Cyanobium sp. | reverse complement strand
TCTTTGTCCGTTATCATAAAGCGTCCCATGTCCGTGTTGCCCATCACACGCACGCCATCGGCATTGGCCGCCAAGGCATTGGCCAAGTCGACGGTGCCAAGCTGGACCTTGCCAGACTCGTGCATGAGGTTATGGGCACCACTAAACAGCACCGAAACAGTATCGCCACCGCCAACACCGATGCGGTTGATGATGGCTCGGATGTCCTGCTTGGTTGTAGCTTGGTCGAGAAGCTGATAAGCTTCCTCAAAGGTCAAGATTGTGTTCATGACTGAAGCGAGAATTGTGGTGGTGTTCGTTGGCTAAGTTCACTCCGTATTGCTGTCTTGCTCATCAATGCGCTCAAGCCATGGCCGCTTCAGCGGCAGCTCAAATAGCCTTTCGCCTCAACCATTGCCAGCGGCTTGCGAGCTTTGCCGGAAATCAGCCGCATCGCATTTGCCATGCCCCATGCCCAATACCCCATGCCCAATACCCCATGCCCATGGCCTGAAGGGATTTGCCAGGTCTGGCTCCCCTGCTTTGCTGTTTGAATCTTGAGCGAATCGCCAAGGCGCTCTTCGCTAAAAAGCGTGCGGTAGCGCTGCTGGATGTGTAGTCACAGCAAAGCCAAGCGGGCGAGCACCCTACCCATTCCTGCCCTAACCCTTGACATCAGCAGGCTTCGACGACGGGCGTCCCCAAGCCACGTCCAGCCGGCTGCTGATGGTGCCGTGTAATTCAGCCATCCCACGTCTGGACATCCCTACATGCTGGTGCCAATCGACAGCCGAAAAATGAGCCAGAATAGAAGCAGCTCTAGTTGCCCAGCAAGCCGACTTGGCTGATTGCCGTGCTGCCAGTGGATCGCGTATAGCTCAAGCAGCGATCCGCGCAAACGATATGATTAACGGGCCTACTCTCAGAAACCAAACAGAATTAGACGATCTGGCGTATATTTATTTTCCATGCCATCAATGCCATAAACCAGCAAAGCCTCCTTGAGCTCAGCCAGAACTTGGCGCCTTAGCTCGGCATTGGCAGGCTCAGGCCTAATGCCGAGGATCTCCTTCCACTCCAGCCGGCAGGGCTTGATTTTGTAGGTTGTCGGAACTTCGCCGGGATCAATCGTAATGACATACAGGATGCCATGGGTGAACAGGTGAAATCGACCCTCGCGAATGTCGTCATAGGCGGGGTTTTCGTGCATGCCACCCCAAAGGTAGCGCTGTGTTTCGCGATCATGAGTAAAGTATTGCAGCGTACCCTTCTTAAACGGCAAGCTGTAGTGGTCGATGTCAGCGTCGCTGACGGTTTCGTTGATGAATGGCATGACGGCTCACAAGATCAATGGCAACCATGATGGGGCTGACGGCTTGGATGGCGCAACCAGGCACGGCGCCCGCGCTCCGTCCACCGCGACGCGCTTGCGTTTCGCCAGGTTGACCGTTGTGCGTTGACGATGGGCAGGGGTTGAGGCCATGGGTTCCAAGGGCTGGCAGCACGTGGGGCGGTTGCCTTACCACAACATTCCCCTGGCTGGTCACGGCTGTGCGGCTCGCGGCAGCGCAAGACCCAAACACCAATGCCGCCGTTCCGGGCGCCACGCCAATCGCCTGGCCCCATCGCTCCCCAGCCACGCCAGCACCGACCGGGAGCGGCGAGCCACGCCGGCCAGGGCGGTTGGCAGCCTTCCGCACCCCGCTGTCCGCGTGCTGGCCAGACCGGTTACGTCCCCTCTCCCGGTTCCGCCTGGCTGGCCATCAAGGCCCGGGCGGTGGCGAGGCAATCGGCCTCGTGGGCGGGTTTGTCGCGGCGCCAGCGGGCAATGCGGGGGAAGCGCACGGCGATGCCGCTCTTGTGGCGGCTCGAGGGTTGGATGCCCTCGAACGCCAGCTCAAACACCAGCAAGGGCTGCACCGCCCGCACCGGCCCGAAGCGCTCGCTCGTATGGGCCCGGATCCAGCGATCCAGCTCGGCGATCTCCTGATCATCCAGGCCCGAATAGGCCTTGGCGAAGCTCACCAACCTGGCTTGGGACGCCTCAGCGCCGGCCTCGGCTTGGCTGGCTTGCTCGGTCTTGCTGCCAGGTGGATCCAGTCCTGCCGCCGGGCTCACGGGCGTTGGTGGGTGGTCCCACAGGCCGAAGGTGTAATCGGTGCACAAGTTGGCGCGCCGGCCACTGCCGGCCTGGGCATAGAGCAGCACCGCATCGAGGCGCAGCGGTTCGAGCTTGTGCTTCCACCAATGGCCGCGGCGGCGGCCGGCCAGGTACGGCGAGGCGGCGGCCTTGAGCATCAAGCCCTCCGCCCCCACCGCTCGGGCCTGGTCCCGCAGGCTTTCGAGCTCCGTCCAGGCCTGGAGGTCCAGCAGGCTGGAGAGGCGCAGGCGCCCGGCCGCGGCGCTTGGTGTCGCCCGCTGGAGCCGCTGGTGCAGCAGCTCCAGGGCGGCGCGGCGCTGGTTCAAGGGCGTGGGGCGCAGATCCTCGCCCCCCCGCTCCAGCAGGTCGTAGGCCACGAACGCTGCCGGACACTCGGCCAGCAGCGCTCGGCCTGGCGCCTTGCGGCCGAGGCGTCGCTGCAGCAGCTGAAAGGGCTGGGGCCGCTCGGCTTGCGGCGGCCAGACCAGCACCTCTCCATCGAGCACCGTGCCCTCCGGCAGCAGGTCGGCCAGGGCCAGCAGATCGGGAAAGGCGGCGTGGATCAGCTCCTCGCCGCGGCTCCACAGGAAGCTTTGCCCGGCGCGGCGGATCATCTGGCCGCGGATGCCATCCCATTTCCACTCCACCAGCCAGTCTTGGGCGGGCGTCTCGGCCAGCTGGCCCGGCTCCAGCGGCGAGGCCAGGAAGAACGGATAGGGCCGGCTCGGCACGGCGTCGCTGTCCGCCGGCTCCAGCAGGGCGCGGAAGGCCTCGGCGCTGGGCCGCCAATCGCCCATCAGCCGGTGGGCCAGCTGGGCCTCCTCCAGGCCGCTGACCTGGGCCAGGGCCCGCACCACCAATCCCGGCCCGACCCCCACTCGGAAGCCTCCGGTGAGCAGCTTGTTCATCACCAGCAGCCCCCGCCCGTCCAGCCCCGACCAGAGCCGCAGCACCGCCTCGGCCTGCTCCTCGCCGCTCAACGCCGCCGCTTCAGGCAACAACCGCTCCATCCAGAGATGCAGCGGCAGGTTGGCCTGGGATGTCACCTCAGGGGCGGGGTTCGCCGGGTTACCGAGCAGCAGGGCGATCGTTTCCGCCGAATCCCCCACCTGGCTGTAACAGGCCTCGAACAGCCACTCCGGCAGGCCCAGCTGCTCCAGGCAGATTTGCCGCAGCCGGCGGCCGCTGATCAGCCGGCGCCGCTGCTTGCCCAGCAAGCACTGCAACGCCCAGGCCCCATCGGCAGCCGCAGCGGTCTCGAAATATCGCCGCAGCAGGTCCACCCGGGCGGTGGTGCCGGTGGTTTGGTCGAGCTGCTCGAACAGGCCGCTGAAGGCTTGCATCCCGGCAGTATCGCCGCGGCGGTTGGCTCTTGGCGGGGCCCGTCACCTGTTGGCCCTAGGGGCTGGCGCTGGACGGGCTGGAGGTGTGGGTGCCGTCCGGCTCCACGTCCAGCTGGGCCTCCAGATCCGGCCGGGAGGCCAGTTCGCCACGCAGCGGTTCGGCGGCGAGGCCCTCCACCTCGCGCAGGTAGCGGGCCAACACATCCTGCTGGCCATGGGTGAGGTACACCTGCCGGGCGCCGCAGTCGCGCACGCTGCGCAGCAGGCCAGGCCAGTCGGCGTGGTCGCTGAGCACGAAGCCCCGCTCATGGCCGCGCCGACGCCGGGCGCCGCGCACCGCCATCCAGCCGCTCAGGAAGGCGGTCTGGGGCGACCGGAAGCGCTTCATCCACGGCGATCGATGGGCCGAAGGCGGGGCGATCACCAACCGACCGGCCAGATCCTGGCTGCGGGGCAGCTCCGACACGGGCCGGGTGGGAGGCAGCGGCACCGCTTGGGCCCGGTAGGCCGGCATCAGCGCCTGCACGGCTCCATGCAACAGGATTTCGTCGTTGACGCCTCGCAAGGCCAGCTCGGCCAGCACCCGCTGCGCCTTGCCGAAGGCATAACAAAACAAAATCGTTGGTCGTTCCTGCGCCGCCCGCCACCAGGCCTCGATCTCCCCCACCACCTCCCGAGCCGGACGCCAGCGATAGATCGGCAGGCCAAAGGTGGCCTCGCTGATCAGCACATCGGCTTGCACCGCCGCGAACGGCTCACAGCTGGGGTCGGCATCGCGCTTGTAATCGCCGCTCACCAACCAGCTTTCGCCGCCGGCCTCGAGGCGGATCTGGGCGGAGCCGAGCACATGGCCCGCGGCATGGAACGACACCCGGGCATCCCCGAGCCGCAGCTCCTGGCCGTACTCCACGCTGTCCAGCCGGATCGCGGCGCCGAGCCGCTGGCGCAGGATCGCCTCGCTGGAGCCGATCGCCCAGTAACGGCCGCTGCCTGGACGGGCATGATCGGCGTGGGCGTGGGTGATCAGGGCCCGCGGCACGGGCCGCCAGGGATCGATCCAGGCGTCAGCCGCCGGGCAATAGAGCCCCTCAGGGCTGAGCCGCAGCAGACCGTCCGCGGGAAGCATGGGGAGGAGCCGCTGGCGGGAATTGGATGGCCAGAGTCTGGCGGCGGGCGCCTGGAGGCAGGGGGAACCGGATCAATAAGCTCGATCCGGTGAGCGGCTTGTGGGAGTGCTCAAAGAGTTGCCCGCTCAGATGAGCGACGTGCTGTCCATCGCACCCACCGTGCCCACCGTGAACGCACCCATCGTGATCGCGGCCACCCTCAACGCGCCCACCGTGATCGTGCCCACCGTGATCGGCATCGACGTGGGCGGCAGCCGCAAGGGCTTCCACGCCGTGGCGCTCAGCGCTGGCGCCTACGCCGATCACCTGGAGACGCCGGATGTGGGGGAGCTGGCCCACTGGTGCCGCTCCGTGATCGGCGCCCAGCTGATCGCCATCGACGCGCCCAGCCGCTGGAGCAGCGACGGCCGGGCCCGGCCCTGCGAGCGGGAGCTCAACGCCGCTGGCATCCGCTGCTTCGCCTCCCCCAGCCGCGAGGCGGCGCTCGGCCATCCCAGCAACTACTTCGGCTGGATGTTGCAGGGTGAAGCGCTCTATCGAGAGCTGGCGACCAGCCATCCGCCCCTGGCCGCTCTGCCCCCCACGGGCCTGGCGCCCGCGGGCCTGCCCCCCACGGCCCTACCCCCCACGGGCCTGGCCGCCAGCGCTCCGGCCTGCTTCGAGACCTTCCCCCACGCCATTACCTGGCAGCTGCGCGGCGGTCAGGCCAGCGCCGCCCACAAGCGCCATCAACGTTCGGAGCTGCTGCGGCAGGCCGGCATCGACCCGGCGCCCTTCACCAGCATCGACCTGATCGATGCCGCCCTCTGCGCCCTCGCCGCCCACCACCTGGCCAGCGGCCGCCCCTGCCGGGCCTATGGCGAGGCGGCATCGGGGCTGATCGTGGTGCCCCAGGGGCCCCTGGCTGGGGAGCCACCACAGGGAGGGGGTATGCCCCACGGGATCCAACAATTGCCCAAGGGAGTGGCTGGACGGCATGAGCTGGCCGGGCCAGGGCCGGGCACGCCTCAGGGTGCCGTGACCTGAATCACATCGCCCTGTCCTCCCACCTGGCGCAGCGTGAAGCTGTGATGGCCGGTCATCAGCCAAATGCGCCCCTTGCCATCCCGCATCGCCCGATTCAACGTGGTGGGGGGACCCGCGGGGGTGAACACGAATAGCGCCTGAGCGCCGCCCTTGAACTGGATGCGCAGGCCCTCCTTGGCGATGGGCGTGATCAGGCAGCTGCCCCGCTGCTTGTTGAGCTGGCAGGCGAGGCGGCTGGGGGGCTTGGCCCCTGCGCCGCTGGAGGCCCCCGCAGCCGAAGCCATGGCTGGAGCGATGCCGTGGCTCAGCACCAACCCGGCGGCAAACAACCCTGTGGCGAAGGCGATGGTCATCAACGGCCGGTCTTGCCAGCCCATCCTGGGCCGGACCCCTGCCGGGCGGCAGCGCCACTGCCAAATGCCATGGGTGTGGCGGCATGGTGATGCTCCACGCCGTCACCCGCCCAGCAGCGGTCCGCCGCGGCATCGGCCTCGTGGGCTGCTCGCGGCCACCAGGAGCCGCCTGGATGGTCCGCCGGTTGCGGCTGGCGCAGGGCCGCATGGTTCGGCCATGAAGATGGTGTGATTGGATGGATTGTGTGCATCACTGGCCTGCCATGCCGCCCAGCTCCCCGCGGCCGCTCAAGGTTTCGTTGATCAATCGCCTGCCGATTGAGGGTTTTTACAGCCTCGAAAGCTATTTCAAACGCATCCGTGAATCGCTAGAAGCCCTAGGCGTCGAAGTTAGCAACAATACATCACCCTATGCCAGCCAGGGACTGCTAAAACGGCTGAAGATCGTGCGCTTCGCCCGTCGCCACCAAGCTGATATCAACCACATCACAGGGGACATCCATTTTGCTGCCTTTGGTACCGATCCCGCCCGAACTGTGGTGACCGTAGCCGACTGTGGCCGCCTGCATCAACTTCGCGGACTCAAGCGCGAGGTACTCCGCCAGTTCTGGTTCCAGCTGCCGCTACAGCACGTTGCCGCCATCACCGTGATCTCCCAGTCCGTCAAGGACGATTTGTTGGCTTGGGTTCCTTCCCTGCCAGCCGAGCGAGTTCATGTGGTGCCCGTTTCGATCTCACCCCAATTCAGCGAAACGCCCAAACCCTTCCCGGCCAACCATATCCGCATCCTGCAGGTGGGTAGCACACCCAACAAGAACATCCCCCGGTTGGTTGAGGCTCTGCATGGTCTGGACTGCACACTTGTGGTGATCGGCCGGCTCAGCCCTGAGCAGGTGGAAATGATGAATGAGCAGCAGATCCGCTTTGAAAATCATTGGGGAATTTCAGAAGCAGAGGTCTTTGCCCACTACCAACAGGCGGATTTGGTCACGTTCGCCTCCACGCTTGAAGGTTTCGGCATGCCGATCCTTGAAGCCCAGTCCGTCGGGCGTCCGGTGGTGACCAGCAGCATCTCCTCCATGCCGGATGTGGCTGGCGGAGCTGCGGAGCTTGTCGACCCCCTCTCGGTCGCGTCAATCCGCAGCGGCATTGAGCGGGTCATCGGAGATGCCGCCTACCGAGACAGGTTGATCGGGCTGGGGAAGCAAAATATTCGCCGTTTCAACTCTGACACCATCGCCGCCCAATATCTGGCGATTTACCGATCGGTTTTGGGGTCCGCAGCGGCATGACCAGCAAGCGCGCATTGATCACCGGCATCAGCGGCCAGGATGGCAGTTATCTCGCCCAGGCCTTGCTGGAGCAAGGTTATGAGGTGCTGGGCATTCTCGAGACCGGCCGCTCGTCCAGTCTCTGGAATTTGGATTATCTGGGGGTTTTGCCTCGAATCCGCCTGCTCAAGGCAACGCTGGCTGATTCGGTGGAGGTGCAACGGCTGCTCTTGGAGACGAAGCCGAGCGAGATCTACAGCCTGGCTGCCCAGAGCAGCGTTTCGGCTTCATTTCGCGAGCCGGCCCTGACGATGACAACCAACACCCAACCGGTGTTGAACTGGCTGGAGGCGATCCGTTCCCTGAACCCCTCGATTCGCTTCTATCAGGCCTCCAGCAGTGAGATGTATGGCAACGTTGAGCATGCGTGCGTCACACCTACAACGCTCTTCAATCCCATCAGCCCTTATGCCGTCTCCAAGGTGGCAGCCCATCAACTTGTAAGGGCCTACCGCAACGCCTATGACCTTTATGCCGTATCTGGAATACTCTTTAATCACGAATCGGCCTTACGTAAAACGGGCTTTTTTACTCGCAAGTTGATGGATGGCGCCCTCGGGCTTGCGAGCCAACAAATCACGGCGCTGAGTTTCGGCAACCTGGATGTGCAACGCGACTTTGGCTATGCGCCAGATTATGTGCAGGCGATGTGGTTGATGCTGCGCCAAGTCGAACCCGAAGATCATCTGATCTGTTCGGGTCAGTCGGTTTCACTCAAGGCAATCGTATCTCACGTGTTTCAATGCCTAAATATTTCACTCGATGCCCTGCATATCGATGCCTCCCTCTACCGTCCGGCTGAAATTCAAGACATCTTTGGCACCCCGGATTATGCCACCAGCAAGCTGGGTTGGAGCAGCGCCAACAATGCCTTCCAGACCATGGAGCGCATCCTGGAGGAACGCCTCAGGATGCAACAGCGGCATCAGCGCCTGCCGGCCTGAGCGCCAACCGGCCCACGAAGCCAAGCCCGTGTCCCGTCCTCGCCAGACCCCAGGCCAAGACGGCGAGCCCAGCCCCGTTCCAGGCCTTCCACTTCAGGCGCTCAGCTCCAGCATCCGTTGGATCGGCAGCAGGGCCCGCTGACGCAGCTCCTCATCGAGCTCGATCGCCGGATCCAGGGTCTGCAGGCAGCGCCACACCTTTTCCAGGGTGTTGAGGCGCATGTAAGGGCAAGCATTGCAGCTGCAACCATCCAGCCCCGGCACCGGGATGAAGGTCTTGGCGGGAGCGCGGAGCCGCATCTGATGCAAGATCCCCGGTTCGGTGAGCACCAACAAGGTGGTGGCTTCGCTGCTTGCCGCCCGCTGCAGCAGCTTGCTGGTGGAGCCGATGAAGTCGGCCAGATCCAGGAGCTGGGGCTCGCATTCCGGATGGGCGATCACCTCGGCATCGGGATGTTCGAGCTTGAGCCGCAGCAGGGCCTGCTCGCTGAAGGTTTCATGCACGATGCAACTCCCCGGCCAGAGGGTGAGCTCGCGACCGCTCTGGCGCGCCACCCAGCGGCCCAAATTGCGGTCCGGGGCGAACAGGATCGGCCGGTCGGAGGGAATCTGGCGCACCAACTGCACGGCATTGCTGCTCGTGCAGATCAGATCGCTCTGGGCCTTCACCGCCGCTGAACAGTTGATGTAGCTCACCACGTAGTGGTCGGGGTGGCGAGCGCGGAAGGCGGCGAATTCCTCGGCGGGGCAGGCATCCGCCAGGCTGCAGCCGGCGGCGGCATCCGGCAGCACCACGGTGCGGCTGGGGTTGAGGATCTTGGCGGTCTCGGCCATGAAGTGCACGCCGCAGAACACGATCACCTCGGCGTCGCTGGCGGCGGCCCGTCGCGCCAGCTCCAGCGAATCGCCGATGAAGTCGGCGATGTCCTGGATCGCATCCTCTTGGTAGTAGTGCGCCAGGATCACGGCGCGGCGCTCCTGGCGCAGCCGCTGGATGGCGGCCACCAGATCGGCGGGCACCGGGCCCGCCTCCCCGCTGGCCCCCGCGGCGGCCAGCGGGGCTGAGGTTGGAGCTGCGGAGGCCGTAAACACCAAGGCTGCGCTATCCGGCAGGATGGATCAAGCCTAGAGAAGCCGCAGCTTGGCCGATCTCCAGATCGCCGTCGCCGGCGATCTTCACGACCAGTGGGATGCCAGCGACCAGCGGTTGCTGGAGCGTTTGAAGCCAGATGCGCTGCTTCTGGTGGGCGATCTCAGCGATGGCCACAGTCGCATCGCCTGCCTGCTGCGCCATCTCGAAGTGCCGCTGGCCTGCGTGCTCGGCAACCACGACACCGGCAAGGATGACAGCGGCGGCCGGTTGCGGCGCCAGCTGGAGCTGTTGGAAGAGCGCCATTGCGGCTGGGCCCTACGGCAGCTGACGCCGCCCGGTTTGGCGGTGGTGGGGGCAAGGCCGGGGGCGGCGGGAGGCGGCTTCCACGTCTCCAGGGCGGTGCGGGCGGTCTATGGCCCGCTCGGCCTGCGCGAATCGGCCGATCGCATCACACGGGCGGCCCTGGCCGCCGATCCGAGCTTGCCGTTGCTGCTTCTGGCCCATTGCGGCCCCTCGGGCCTGGGGTCGGAGGCGGCGGATCCCTGTGGCCGCGACTGGACCCGCCCCGCCTGTGACTGGGGCGATCAGGATCTGGCCCTGGCGATCGATCAGATCCGCCGTCAGCGGCCCCTGCCGTTGGTGGTGTTCGGGCACATGCACCATCGCTTGCGCCAGGGCCGCGGTGAACGCCGCACGGTCGCTCGCGATCGCAAGGGCACCCTCTATTTCAACTGCGCCTCGGTGCCGCGCCACGGCCACGACATCCAGGGGCGCGAGCTGCGGCACTTCAGTTGGATCCGCCTGCGCGATGGCGTGCCGGTGCTGCTGTCCCACCGCTGGTTCGGCCTCTCCGGAGAGCTGCTCTATGAAGAAGTCGTGTGGTCGGATGCGGCCGCGACCTTGGCCGCCCCCGGGGCCGTGGCCGCGACGCCCGCAACGGGAAAGGAGGCTGCCTGATGCTCATTTACGTGTGCCTCAGCAGCCATGGCTATGGCCATGGCTCCCGCACCACGGCGGTGCTGAGCGAGCTGGCCAGCCTGCGGCCCGGCTGGCGGCTGGTGCTCTCCACCACCCTGCCGGAGCCGTTCCTGGCCCTGGCCTTGGGCACCACGGTGTATGAACGGCGGCCCTGCGGCTGGGATGTGGGCGTGGCCCAAGCCGATGCCCTCGGGGTGGATGCGGAGGCCACCCTGGCGGCCCTTTCGGCCTTGGAGGATCAGCTGCCGGCCCAGGTGGAGCGGGAGGCCCAGTGGTTGGCCCAGCAGGGCCAGCCCGTGCTGGTGCTGGCGGATATCGCCCCGGCGGCGGCCTTGTTGGCCGAGCGGCTGGACCTGCCGCTGGTGTGGCTGGGCAACTTCGGCTGGGATGCCATCTACGCCGCCATGGGCCCCGCCTTTTCCGGCTGGAGCCAGCGCTGCCTGGAGCTCTACCGCCGCGGCGATCGACGGCTCGAATGCCCGATGAACCTGCCGATGCCCTGGGGGCAGCCGGCGCTGCGGCTAGGGCTGACGGCGGCGCGGCCGCGGCTCCCCCTGGCGGCCCTGGCGGAACAGCTGCGGCTCCCGGATGAGCGTTGGCGGGTGGTGGTGGTCACCTTCGGGGGGCTGGGCCTGCGGCTCGACCCCGCTCTGTTCAACCTCTGGCCCGATCACGTGTTTGTGGGACCGGATCCAGCCCTGGATGGCGTGGCCAACGGACGCTGCTTGCCGCGGGGGGTGCGGCCCTTGGATGTGATGCCCCTGGCGGAACGGCTGCTCACCAAGCCGGGCTACAGCAGCTTCTGTGAGGCGATGAGCCAGCAGGTGGGGATCCACCTCGTGCCGCGCCAGGGGTTTGCCGAGGCTCCGGTGCTGGAACAGGCGTTGCGGGATCACGGCTGGCACCGCCTGCTGGATGCTCAGGCGTTCCGCCGCGGCGCCTGGGAACTCGATCAACCGTTGCGGCCGCCAGGGCTGGGCCCTTTGCCCGTGAATGGGGCTCCGCAGGCCGCCCGGGCCATCGCTGGCTGCGCGGAGGACCGATCAGCAATCCCGATCGGTGAAGCGGCTGGCTTTGGCAACGCTGAGCAATGAGCAGACTTGACGCCAGTGACCGCCAGGAGTTGGGGCCAAAACCTCAACTGGGCACACAAATGGACACTTTCTCGACCGTCACAACGCAGGTCGTCTTCCTGAGTGGCAATCGGCAATCTTGCGCCGTCTTCCATTTCTGTTCACGTTCGTGATCAGGTCGTTTCAAGAACTTTCTTCTTGAAATCACCACCGGAAGTTCCAGCACGGCCTCGATCCTCCCGATTGCGCCCTGTTGGCTTTGTCCTCCGCAGGCTCCGTTTTGTTCAACCCTCAGCGCTCCAACCTGGTTTTGGCAGCCCTGGCGCTCGGCATGGCCGTCGCCTCTCCCGCCGCCAAAGCCAACGAAGAAGCTGGTGGCTGGTCGACCGCCCTGACTACAGCGACCCCGGCGGCAACCGAGTTCACCGGTGTTCGGGCTAGCGCCCTCCCCCTGGTGGCCAGCAGCTCAATCCCCACCGCTGCTCAACCGCAAGCCGCCCTGCCCCCTAACGGGCAGGCGGCCACGGGGCCGGTGGCGATGTTGACGCCACCTCCCTCCGCTCCTCGTATTTTCGCCATCACCCCCGAGCGGCGAGCCCTTCTCAACACGATCCGTTACGCCGAGGGCACCTGGGCCAACGGTGACGACATCGGCTACCGGATCCTGTTCGGGGGCAGCGTGTTCGCCAGCCTTGATCGCCATCCCGACCGGGTGATCCGCAGTTCCGGTTACGCCAGTGCAGCAGCCGGGGCTTACCAGTTCATGCCCCCCACCTGGAACATGGTCACCCGAGCCCTCGGCTTGAGCGACTTCAACCCCGATGCCCAGGACCAAGGCGCCCTGTTCCTGATCCAACGCCGCGGCGCCTTGACCATGGCCGACCAGGGCCAGCTCACTCCCCAGCTGGCAGCCCTGCTGGCGCCTGAGTGGGCATCCTTCCCCACCCTGCGGGGCTCCAGCTATTACGGCCAGCCCGTGCGCTCCTACCAGGCCCTGCGCAACTTCTACCAGCGCAACCTCGCCGAGTTGCGCCAGGGCAACCAATCCTGGGAACCAGTGGCCGTGCGTCAGGTGGCTCCCGCCTGCAACGACGACACCCTGGAGTGCAAGCTGAACGCCGTGGCCGCTGGTGCGGCCGCCCCTTGAGCCAAGCAGAGCGGGCTCTCGCCCCGGGGGCGCGGGAGGATCCTGACTCGCTTGCCGCAGGGGTGCACATCCCAAACTGATGGTGCTGATTTCTAGTTCCCCTGGCTGCCAGCCAGGGGTTTTTCATGGTTGGAACCGCTGATCCAGGCCGGCCAGCGGTTTTGGAGAGAGGTAATCAGTGCTCTTGAAGCTTCGATCCAGGGGCTAGGAATCTGGGAATGAGCCTCAAGCCCGTGCTTGCCAGGGCCTTTAACGGCTCCCCTCTCCACCGGCGCGCCTCCCGCCTGACCCGTGGAGATCACCTCCGAGCTGATCGAAGCCCAGCTGCAGCGCGGTGTGCGCCGGCTTGATGGGGTGCCTGACGACTAGGTGCTCGGGTTATTCGACCGGCTGGAGCGCTCCCCGATCGACGTGATCTGCATGGCGGGGGAGGAGGGAGCCGGCTTCGCGGCCGATGGCCAGGCCCGCCTGCAGGGGCTTGGCATGGCGGGGGCCTCTGCCGAGTGCTCGCCGCTGCTGGTGATCAGCGGCGCTCCGGGCCTGCGCGAATCCGATGAGCATGCCTTGCTGCATCACCGCATCCGCGCCAGCGATACCGAGCAGCGCTTTTTCAAGCAGGTCTGCGCCCAAACCGCCTGCCTCGATTCCGGCCGCACAGCGGCGTCTCGTGCTGGCCGTGGATGCGCTGCTGGATGACAACGTTGCGGCGGGGCCCACAAGGCCTTAGCCCAAGAGCGCCGCAACCCAAGAACGCCGCGGCCCAGAACTTTGTGACCCCGCGCGACCCCACCGCGAACCCCGCCGTGGGCGTGCCGCAGCGCGGTCGCCCGGGGGGAGCTTCAGGTCTCGCTGCCCTTCGGCCGCCCCACCGTGGCCTGGGCGATCAGGTAAGCCACCACCGCCGCCGCCAGGAATCCCAGGCCGTTGCGGATCAGCGGCAGCAGATCGGAGGTGCGGGTGATGATCGGCGCCACGCCGAAGATCGCGAACAGGATGATCCACAGCGGCGAAAGCAGCAGCACCCAGGTCCATTCGACGCGGCGTTCCGGCTGGCGCGGATAGGCCGCGAAGCCCACCACCAGGCCCCCCAGCACGGAGCTGAAGAAGGTGAGCAACCATTGCTCCTGGGGCAAGCCCGGCACCACCTGGCAGCCTCCGATCAGCAGGCAACCCTTCACCGCGTGCAGGGAATCGAGGATCGCCTGGTCCTGGCCGTTGTCGCGCACGTAGTACTGATTGCCGTAGCGGGTTTGCAGCTCCACCCAGAAGGTGCGCGGCATCAAGGAGAACAGGGCATCGCCCACGTTGAAGTTGAGCAGGTTGCCGCCCCGCTCATCGGCGATCAGCAGCAGACTGCGGTCGTCCAGGCGCCAAAAGTCCTTCACCGCCAGCCCTGGCGTGCGGTCATATTGGGTGAGCACCCGCAGTTTCCAGCCGCTGGTGTGCTCGAAGTCGTTCAGCTCCGCCTCCAACGCCTGGCGTTGGGCGTCGGTGAGCGACTTGGCCAGGTCGATCACCGGGGTGGCATGGTCGGGCAGCAGATCGGGGTTGTCGAAGGCCAGGGCTGGCGCCTCAGTGCCGGGGCTCAGCAGCAGCAGCAACGCCAGCACAGCCCCCAGCCAGCGCAACAGGCCCCGCCGCGTGGTGTGGGTGAGGGGTGGTGCGCTTGAGGCGTGCATCGGCGCCGGCGGATGAAGGGTTAGCAATTCTGTCCTGCTTCGGCCCATTTCGTGGTCAGCATGGAGGGCACTGGCCCATCTGCCGTGCGCTCTCACCCCGCTGCCCCCGCCTGCCCGGACTGGTTGGCGACGCGGCTGGAACGCGCCGGTGGCTCGGTGCCGTTTCAGACCTTCATGGCCTGGGCCTTGCACGACCCCAGCCACGGCGCCTACGGCAATGGCGCCTTGCGGATCGGCCCGTCCGGCGATTTCGCCACGGCGCCCTCGCTCGGTCCGGAGTTCGCGGCGCTGCTGGCTCCCCAGGTGGCCGACTGGCTCACGGCCCTGGCCGAGCTGAACGCTGGCGCCCAACCGCCGGCGATCCCCGCCCCATCCGGATCGAACCCGCCCCCCCCAGGGGAGGCAGAGGCTGGTGGACGACCGCTGGCGTTGATTGAGGCGGGGCCGGGGGAGGGCAGCCTGGCGTTGCAGCTGGCCCAGGCCCTGGCCGAGGGTTGGCCGGCCC
>JBIIIX010000282.1:0-4030 GCA_044234415.1 Cyanobium sp. | reverse complement strand
TTCTCCTGCCACGGCTATTTCAACTTCACCGAACCCCTCCGCTCCGCCCTGCTTCTGGCCGACAGCACGGTGCAATCCCTCCCCGCCGATGCCGATCCCTCCCAGTACCTCCCCATCAGCGATGGCGGCGCCATCGATCTCCACCAGTGCCTCACCCTGCTCGATCTCTTCCAGCTCGACCTGCGCCAGGCCCGCCTCGTGGCCCTCTCCGCCTGCGAAACCGGCCTTAGCGACATCAAGAGCGCCAGCGATGAATTCGTAGGCCTCAGCACCGGCTTCCTGTTCGCCGGCTGCAACAGCGTGATCGGCACCCTCTGGACGGTGCCGGACATCTCCACCGGCCTGCTCATGGCGCACTTCTACCGCCTGCTCAAAGCCCCAACAGTTCAGGGCGGCGGCGGCGTGGCGTTGGCCCTGAAGCAGGCCCAACATTGGCTCCGAACCCTCACCCTTGAGCAACTGCCTGAACAGCTGGACGCCCTGCGCTCCAGCCTTCCGCCTGCCCTGGCCGACAACATGGCCCACAACTTTGCTCACGATCTCCAGCGGCTGAACCGCAACCATGCCCCCAGTGATTGTCCCTTCAGCAGCCCCTTCTATTGGGCCGCCTTCACCGCCGTGGGCCAATAGGCGCCCCATCGGTGTCCATTAGCCTTTTCTTCCGGAATCCCGCCCCTGGCCATGCCAGTCAGCCCCGCCGCTTTTCTGGCCTTCCTCGACCACAACGCCACCGCCCTCTCGGCCGATGAGCACAGCGCCCTGCTTGGCTTCGCCGCGGACCTGGATCCCGCCCTCAGCGCCGAGACCCTCACCGCCCGCCTGAGCCGCTTTCTGCTGGAGCACGAATCCATCGACCTTCGCTTGGAGGGCTACCAGTTGGAGGGCCTCCAACTGCGCATCGCCGGACAGCCCATCAAGCCCACCCCCGCCGCCTTCAAAACCAACCTCCGCAACATCGTGCTCCAAGCCCAATCCACCCAGCCAAAGGATGGCTGCACCACCCCCAAACCCTGAGCTGTCCTGCCACTCAGCCTGCCTCTCGCAGCTGCTCTTCCATCTCCATTCCGGTGTCGGCACCGCGGAGCCTGACGCCGCCCTGGCCGAGCTCCTCGCCGCCCTTCCCAGCCTGGCGCCGGAGCATCGGCGTGCCATCGCCAACACCTTCTCGGCCCTGCAGTCGCGGCCCGATGAGCTAGGCCCCTTCCACGCCAATTCGGCGCCGGGCGAGGCCCCGAGCCATCCAGATTTGCTGCCGCTGGTGCCCGCTGAACCCCATGCCGTTCCCCTGGCCAGTTCGCCCCCGCTGGTCGCCAGCCTCAGCCCGTTTCTTCTCCACGACACCTTCATCTTTGAGCTCAGCTTTGAGCTGAGCTTTGAGCTGTGCGCCGCTGGCTCCGGCCAGCCCCATGCCCTGGCTTCGGAGCCGTTTGCGCTGCTCCGCCAAGCTTCACTCGGCGTTGAGCCATCCTTCGCTCCCTCCCTCGGCCAGTGCTGGCTTCTCTATCTCCAAACCCACGATTCATCCCTGGCGTTCGCACAAGCCTGCGCCGCAGCCATTGGCCCGCCAGAGCTGCGCTTGTGTGGTGAAGCCACGCTCCTGGGCCGGCCGATCTGGGAGTTTGCCGCTGGCCGCCACAGCTGGTACATCTGGCTTGATGATCCGGAGCACCCCATCCATCAGCAGGAGGATGGTTCCTACCAACAACATCTGCTCAACCTCCTCTGCTGCCGGGCGAAGATGGAGTTCGCCGCCCGCGCTGGGCGGCATGCTTTTGAAGAGGGCCTGAGCCACTATCAAGCCATCGAAGCGTGCTCCGCCCAACTCGCCACCCTCGAAACCCTCACGGCTGCCACTACCCTCCCGTCCCCGTCACCTGGGCTGCGACCCAACGCCCCCGGGGCAACCCGGCGAACACCACCAAGCCAACCCCCAGAGGCCAGCGAGGAGGCTGCGCGATTCCGCCGCATCGCCAACCTGGAGGCGCTGCTCACCGCCCTACCCCAACATGGATTGCGCCTGGCCCGTTGCGAACGCGACCTCACCACCCATCAGCTCACCGTCTCCACCAACGCCTTCAATGCCGCCCAGGCCGTCCAGGCATTGGGGCGGAAAGGCGACACCTTTTTGAAGCACTTTTTGGAGCAGGAAGCTACAACCTGGCTGCAGCAGCTGGACCACGATGGCCAGGTGCTGCGCTCGGCTAAACGCTACAGCGAACAGCTCAGCGATTCCCTGCGCGCCATCGTTGCCCTGGACGGGCAAAAACTGCAGATGGAGCTGGAGCGCCAGGAGAAACAACGCGAGCGCTCACTGCAACGCACGATCTTCTTCATTGGCGCCGCCCTCAGCATCAGCGGCCTCGCCGCCGCCACCCGGCCCCGCCCCAGCGCCAAGCTGCTCGCCACGTTCGTTCCCCAGCCGCCCCCTCTGCCAGCGGCGGGGCTCTGGCTGGCAGACATCGCCATCCACTCGCTCATCGGCCTGGCGGCAGCGTTGGTGGTGCTGCTGTTCTGGTGGGGCTGGGGCAAGCTCAGGGGCAGGGCCCGAGGGCGATCCAGCAGCTCCGCTGAACCCCAGCCATGAGCCCGGCAACCACAGTGATTTAAGACAGTTGCTTCAGAGCGTTGTTGCAGACAGCTATGTCAGACAGCAGTTTCATACGGTTGCTTCAGACAGCAGTTTCAGGCAGATATTTGAAAAGATAGTTAAGACAGATCTTTCAGCGATCAAGGATCGGCAGATCGTTCAGCAAGCGCCGCCGCTCCTGCCAGTCTGGCTGCAAGGAATCGAGCAACGCAAGGAACTCCTCTCCATGGGTACGAACCCTCAGGTGGGCCAGCTCATGCAGAACGATGTAGTCGAGACAGGCGCGGGGCTTTTGGGCCAGCTGCGTATTGAGGCGGATGTTTCTGGTGGCGGGATTGCAGCTGCCCCACTGGCGCGTCATGGCCTGAACAAAAAGCCGGTTGATCTCTACACCTAAACGCCGCTGCCAGTGATCGATCAAATCCGCTGCTTCCCTTCGGAGCTCGTTGCGGTACCAGGCGGCCAGGATGCTCTGCCGTTTCTGCAAGCTGCAACCAGGCCGGAGGTAAAGGATCAGATGCGTGGGGTGAACCTCAATCCGCGGCGCGGCATTCAGCTCCTCGATGTGCATCAGCAGCCTGCGACCCCAAAGCGCATGGGACTCCCGCTCGATCACCTGCCTGGCACTCTCGCGTTGCTGGCCGGAATATCGGGCCTGCTGCTTGCGGATCCATCCGAGCTTGCCGATGGCGTAAGCCCGCAGATGGTCGGGGCTCATCCCTTGCGGCGCCGAAATACGCACATCCCCATCGGGGGGCACCACAGAAAGATGCAGGTGCTTGATGGGCTTGAGGGTGACCTCCACGGGCAGAGCACCGATCAGCAACTGATGACTGGGGTAAGCCTGCGCCATCAGTATTCCGATTGGGCCGCAAGCAGCTCAAACACACACTCCACCTCGGCCCCATCCTGAAGCAGGCCGTACAGCGCAGCTTTGATCAGCTGCTCCTTGGCCTGGACGCCGCGCCAGCCATCGGGCCGGACCTGGCGCACCGTGCGATCCACGCGAAGTGCCAGATCAAGGTCGCCATGGAGGTTATTCCAGAGGGCCCGCTTGCCAGGGGTATCGAGTTCCGCAGGGGTGCTGTCAGCCGTGCGCTGCTGCAGTTGGCGGGCCAGTTCAGCGATCTTGCGCAGGTAGTCCTCATAGGCGTCAGCATGTTGCTTGCGAAAGCGGATGATCTCATCGAGAACCTGCGACATCCGCTCATAGAACGCGGGATCATGGGCATGCTCACTGATGATCGTGCGACGAATGTTGTTTTCGATGGTTTCCTGGACCGCCGTCCTGTTGCCGTTGGCGTTACCGAAGCATTGGTGAATGGCCTGGGCGACCCCCGTCTTGACGATCAGCTCCAGCAGGCCGATGTCGTCGAAGGCGGAGATCTTGCGTGTTTGGTCGGCTTCAATATAGGCATCGATCAGATAGCGCATGTCGGCCTC